>NZ_JBEOXF010000034.1:0-84558 GCF_040296405.1 Streptomyces sp. NPDC002133
GTCGACCAGCTTCTCCAGGGCCCCGGCGTCCCGCGCGGCCCGCCACTCCTTCACGTGCGAGTGGTAAAGCCGCTCGCGGCGCAGGATCGCGCCCTTCTCGTTCTTGGGCGCGGCGTCGTACTCGGCCACGATCCGCAGCTTGTACTCGGGACTGAACGTGCGGCGCTTCGGCCGGGGAGCCGGATCGGATCCGGCGGGCTTGGTGCTGGTCATGAGGGGGTGGTTCTCCTGTCGTGCCCTCTCAGGCTAACCCGCCGAAACGGGACGTCTCGCCAAAGGCTGACAGAGAGGGCCTTTTTCACCCAGCCCCGCAGGGACTCCGAGCTGATCCCGAGCTCCCGGGCGACCTCGGTCACCGTCCGGCCCGACGACCGCACGAGCTCGATCGCGTCCCGCTTGTACTCGTCCGAGTACCGCTTCGTGTACTTGCTTCCCACCTGGCACTGCTTCCTCTGGGCTCTCACGTCCCAGTCTCCAGGTGTCCACGATCAAGGGGAAGCTTCAGGTGGCTCAGGCCTATGCGTCGGCGTCGGCGTCCTGCGTGGAGGCCACGAACGCCTCGGGGCCCTGCTCCGCCGCCGCCGGGTCCATCCACATGACCTGCCAGCCGTGGCCGTCGAGATCGAAGAAGCTGCGTGAGTACATGAAGCCGTAGTCCTCGGCGCCATCAGCCTCGGAGCCGCCCGCCGCGAGTGCAGCGGCGCTGACCGTATCGACCTCATCACGGGATGACACGCTGAAGCAGTACAGCGCCAGCGTGTGCGTGGTGGGATCGGCCATCGGCAGTTTCGCGAACTGCGCGAACTTCTCACGGCTGAGCAGCATGACGAAGGCCTGCTCGCCGACCAGCATGCAGGCGGCGGTCTCGTCGGTGAAGTTCGGGTTGAAACTAAACCCGAGATCAGCGAAGAACTCCTTGCTGCGTTCGAGGTCCGCTACGGGGATGTTCACGAACAGCATGCGGCCGGGGTGTGCGGGATTCGTCATGGTGGGTCTCCAGTCGGCGTCTCGATGGCGTACGTCCTGGTAGACCGGCCCGGTCGGCGGAACTCATCGGTGGATCTTCGCTGGCTACCCGAACAGCAGACGCCTTCGCTTGGATATCTTCGCCCACCGCGTCGAGTTGACCTCCAGGAAAAAGCGATCAGCCGTTGATCCCGGCTGAGTGTCTAACTGCGTGACAACGCCGAAGGACAGCGGCAGTCAAGTACTGACACAAGCGGACCATCAACGGCGCCGGACGCTAGCGCTCCTGAGCGGCCTGGCACGGCCAGCGTGGCCCGGTGCCTCCCGGGTGTTACCGAGGGGCGATCGAACTCCGAGGTCCATCTCATGACTTCCGTTCAGCTGCATGGTTCGGTTCCTCCCTCTCAGCGCAGTTGCTCGGCCAGTCCGACGATGATGCCCTCCGGGCCGCGGAGGTAGCAGAGTAGATAGCTGTCCTCGAACCGGGCGATCTCGCCGACGAGTTCGGCGCCGTGAGGGCGCAGGCGGGCAACGGTGTCCTCGATGTCGTCGACGGCGAACATGACGCGGTGCGTGCCCAGAATGTTGTGCGGCCGGTTGCGCGGCCCGGCGCTGATCACCGCGGGGCTGCGGTACTTCGCCAGCTCGAGCCGGCTGTGACCGTCTGGGGTCCGGACCATCGCGATGTCACAGCGGACGCCGTCGAGTCCGGTGCTGATGTCCCTGGGACGGAGCCGGTGGCACGTTCTCGACATCCCCAGAGCGCCGAACTCCGAAAATCTGGATCGCGCCTCAGGTGAGATTCATCCGGATGTACCAACCCACCGCCAGCACGATGAGAATGGCTCCCACGAAGGCCCACACCGTGGTTGCTGCGCTGTGCGAGGTATAGATCAGAGCAGGCATGCTCAGCCAGATACCCGGCAGGAGCGGCCGTAGCCAGTGGACGTTGGCGCCCCCCTGTCGAATACGTGTCGAAGGCGCCGATCTATCGCGCTCGGCGTCCGTGGAGCACCAGGTCAGGAGGGATGCGCCGACGATCACACCAGGCGCCTTCTAAGCGCTTGGCCAGCAGCAGCGAGTAGGCCGAGAGCGGGCCGGTCGGTCGGTGCAGCCCGTTCAGAGCAGCTTGGCGAGTCCGAAGCCGAGCAGCCCCGCGGCCCAGGACCCAAGGCAGGTCCAGAAGACGGTCCGGCCGCACGGAAGAGCGCGCACCGCGGCATTGAAGCGCTGGCTCTGCTCGATCTTCCCCGGAGAGGGGTAGCGCCCAGTGGCGAGGATCAGCCCTCCGGTCAACGACATGCCGAGCGCGATGAAGATGATGGCGGCGGCGCCCACCACCGATCCTGCATCCCGTTCCATGTAGATGGTGCCGTTGTCCCGGACCTCGATCCGGTCTCCCGGCTGTGCCTCGTCGCTGGCGAGCCAGTGCTGCGGGTCGGTGTCCGAACCATCGGCGGCGCTGAAGTCCCCCCAGCATCGCCGGGTCTCACGCCGGTCGTCGGCGTCGCGGTCATTGTCGGTGTACGAGACATCGATCCGGCAGTCGGCGACGGTGAGGGTTCCTCCGGTGCCGGCCAGGCCCACAGTGGTGGCGAAGGTCTGGGTGCCGTACGTGCCCATGAGCAGGCCGACGAGAAGTATGGCGAGACCGATGGCCCGGACGACGATGCGCGACATGATGCAGGACACTACATCGCGGGCCAGAATCCGGAATACCCCACCCCGCACGGCGCACGAGGCGCGCAGCTGTGCTCATATGAGGACTGCGGCTGTGCCGACGAAGGCCATGACCTGGCCGAACATCGCCCGCCAGCTGCGCAGCAGAGCTACGCCAGCCGACGCACCGACCTTAGTGCGCTGGGCCTGACCGATCAGTCGGCGAATCGGCCCGGAAGGGCAAGGGAACTGGCATGGCCGATGAATGGTGCCGAAGGGGGACGCATGAACGGGCCGCCCCAGTGGCCGACACTTCCGAGTAGGGACGCGTGCCCCCTGCGTGCCCGATGAGGCGGGGGCGATCGGGGAACCACGGGGAGTCGGGGCGATTCAACCGCTATCCCGCAGGTAAGCCATGCCCCAGGTCGGGCCGCATACGTGGTCTTCCAAACTAGGGACATAGAGGGTGGCTACCGGTACCAGTCGCCATCGCCCGCGAGCGAACGGTGCAGGTAGTCCTCCAGCTCGCATGCAGCCCACAGCCGACTGTCATCCTCGTGGTCCCAGACGAAGATGTCCGGACGCTCAGGCGTTAGCACGAAGGCGAACTGGTCGCCTCCGCCGTTGTCGCCGAAGAACAGCAGCGGATCGAAGGGCATGTACAGGCCCGGGAACGTGTCGGGGGACCAGAACAGCAGGTTCTGCTCCACAATCCGATCCAGGGACCATACGACGTCAGTCCCGTACTCGCCGACCATCCCGTTGGTCTCCGTCAGCAGAGCAGTCAGCTGCGCCGGCAGGCCTCGGCCAAGGCGCCGTTGCGCCTCGGCTAGAGCAGTCGCGTCAACGGGTGCGCGGAACTCGACCTCGGGCAAGGCTTCGGAAGCGGCTTCTTTCCACATAGGCGCAGCTTAGGCCGAGGGTTGACCGTGCCGACAACGGGCGCTGTACAGCAGCGCCGTACCGCAACCCCAGCCCGCCGCTGTCCGGTAGCGTCCCTCCAGAGCCACGCAGCGACCGGTATGACCGTCGCTGACCGATCCGGCTAGAGCTACGGATCAGAGGGTGACAACTACCATGGCGAGCGTGGCTGGCATGGAGGTCCCCGAGCCCCTGATCGCTCTGCAATGCGCCGTATATGCGGCTAGGCAGGCACTGGCCGAGCACGTCCGCACGAACGGTCCTGTACGCACCTGGAGCACTGGGATCAACGCCGCGGGTGCCGCGTTGCAGCAGACGTGCGAGAGAGCCAAGGCCACTCTTCAACAGGCGATCAATGACAGCGGCTTGGTCCGCGATCACGGTAGCCGTGCTGTGAATCACGCACTCAGGGGAGCGGCCCTGCCGCGGATGGAAGCCCGTGCCACATCCGTGCCAGAAGGAGCGGATCCCAGCGGTCAAGAGCGGTCAAGCGGGACGCCCCGCGAGTGATCATCAGCAGCCGTTTGCGCTGGTCAGCGTCAACATTCCACGTGACGGTCCGGTGATTCCCAAGCTCATGTCCTTGGACGCCCTACCGCACCTCGTCATAGGGTCCGCGTCAGGGGGGATGCGATGCGATCTCCGATGATCACGTGGACGTTGCACAGTCACGGGTGGGCCTTCGTCAAGGTGGGTGACGATCAAGGCGAGGCGGAGGTCATGGCTTCATACATCACTGACGGGCCTGAGCAATTCTTGTACGCCGTGGCCAGGCTGGTGTTGGGTGACGAAGACACGCGTGCCGAGTTGGAGGGGGAACCTGAGGTGTACAGGTGGTTCTTCCATCGGGAGGGTTCGGGTGTCGATGTTCGTCTAGTGAGGGCTGACGACGACCGTGCGCCGGACAGCTCAGGGACGGTTCTCTGGTCAGGACGCCACACGATCGCGGCACTCGCACGGTCGGCCGTCCGAGCCTTCGACCGGATCGACCACGAACTGGGCGAGGAGGCCTACGAGTCTCAGTGGGGCCGGCCGTTTCCCCGAACCGAACTCGAAGCCCTGCGAACCGCGATGCGGCGGCACCTCAAGACCACTCCTAGTCCTGACATCACCAAGTGACATCAACGACAGCGGACATGGGCAGCCCGAGACAGTCATTCACGAGGCGTGGACGCAAGGACGAGGGCTCCAGACGGCCCGTCCGCGCGAACTTACAAAGCAGATGTCGGCGGTTCGAAACCGTCCGCGCCCACCAGCACAAAGGCCCCCGCAGCGAGTCCGCTGCGGGGGCCTTGACGGTAGAACTTGATGGCAGTCGCCCAGTCCCGAGCGCGCCGTCGGCGCAGTGCCGGTCCATGTGACCCATCGCCTCACGCCGCCCCTCGTCCGACAAGTGGGTGTAGATGTTCATCGTGACGGCGATCTGGGAGTGACCCTGGATCTCCATAACCACCCGTGGCGGCACCCCGGCAGCGAAAAGAAGGGTCGCGCACCCGTGACGGGTGTCGTGCAGCCGGATCCGCGGCAGCCCGGTTCCTAGGTGACTCGCTCGAACGATCGGCTGAGGTTCCGCGGCTCGATCGGCCGGCCCGTGCGGGTGGTGAACACCGTGTGTTCAGGCACCGGGGTGTGCCCCGTCGCCGGCGCCGAGGAGGGGGATCGTGAGTCGGCGTTCGACGGCGGTGGGCAGGGACCACAGCTCGGTGCGCCGCCTTCGGTCCTCGGAGCCCTGGCGGGCGGCACGGCGGATACCGGACACGGCCAGGGTCAGGGCGGCCAGGGACACGGCGAGCCCGCTCCCGAGGAGTACACCGGCCAGTACGGCGCCGTCCGCCAGGGCGAACGGAAGCGCGACCCCGAGGCAGAGCGTGCCGAGGCTGCTGAGGACGGCAACCATCCCCCACAGTGGCGTGAGCGGGTGCTCGTTGCGCAGGTGGTCGACCAACTGTCGGTCGGTGGGACGCCGCCGAGGGTGCTCTCCGGCGGCGATGAACAGCTCGGCCCGCCCGCGCAGCGCCCACACAGCGTGCACTCCCACCCATGCGACGGGCAGCACGAACAGCGTCACCAGCACCAAACCCGCCTGAATCGCCCTCGGCACCGACGCCCAGCCGGAGGCGTTGGCGACCATGGATGCCACGGCGGCTCCCGCGAGTACGGCACCCCCCACGCTCGTGGCCACGAGCCATCGCCGGGCCCCGCGTACCCGAGCGCTGAGAGGGAACTCGACCGCGTCCAACGTCTTTCTCCAATCGATGACCGCAGGTACTCTACGCAGCCCTCCGAGGAGCATGCGCCCCGATCCGGGCGCCGTCGAGCACGGCTTCGCGCACCTTAAGAACTGGCACGTGCTCGACGAGGTACGCACCGACCCGAAGTGGGCGACCGGGCTGGTGAGGGCCCTGCTGGTCCTGAGTTCGCATCGAGGGTAGGCCGTGCCCGATCCGTGCCCGATGAGGCGGTGAACCACGGTCAACGGCGGGTGCTCGACCGCGCCTCCAGGCATGGCACCAACACCGGCTCATTCAGCGGGGTTCACGGCCGTTCAGACGGGACCAAAGGCGAGAGGCGATCCCAGAGTCGTCCTTCCGTGAACGCAGGTGAACGGCCCCGCGCTGAACCTGAGACGGCCCTCGGCGCTGGCCCCGTAGGATCTCGGACAGCCACCCGCTTCGAGCTGACCGCCGCCAGAGCTCACCACACCACCAACAGACTTGGAAAGCGCGCGACTACGGCAACCTGCTGGCTCGTGTCCCAGTCGATGGCTGATCCTTGGGCATGACCTCCGAATCGAACGGCGCTCCGCCGGCGACCACGCACGTCAACACGATGACCGATGGGGTCACGAGAGTCTTCACGTGGGAGGAGGGCGCGCGCATCGAGGTGCGCAACCTCGGCGGGGAGATCGTCATCGAGGCGAACGCCGCAGGGCTGAAGACTCTGGCCGGCCATCTGCTCACACTCGCGCAGGACGGCACACCCGACGGGGCTCATCTGCACCTGGAGGACAACAACGGACTTGAAGACGGGTCCGCGAGCCTGGTTCTGGAGCGGTGCGACGGCGAATAGCCCGTGCCAGATCCGTGCCAGATCGAGCGGTCAGCCACGGTCACTCGGGGCACATGGCGGCGCAGATACCGGTCAGCATGCCCAGCCCCCTTGGGCGACTGGTGACCAGCGAGAACTCGTCCACGATCAGCGCCAGGCTTACAAAGCGGCGCCCTCGATGATGTCGGGCACGGTGCGGCGGCGTCGAGCAGGGCGCGGGCGCGGTCCCATGCGCGGGCCTGCCTGGTCTCGGCGAGTAGCTGCTCGGCCGCGCCCTGCCCCGGGATGGTGGTGGCCTTGTCGGCGACGGCGCGCCTCTCCTTGGTGCCGCGCAGGTGCCAGGGTCTTGGAGCACCAGCTTGGAAGACGAATGAAGGTGTGTGGCCTGGCCCTGGGAACGTCTGGCTGGGCCGTGTGCCGCTACTGGTTCAGTCGGTGACGTTTCCACACGCTGACGGCACCTCGACTGCGGGACGGAGCGCAGGGACGTACGGCGTTGGAGCGAGTTCCGCAGGCTTTGGGGCGTCTGCAGCAGGCGGCCGTGGCCGGTCCTTACGACCCCTGCCCGTGAGCACCCGCCATATGCCCCGGGACTCCCGGCCTTTCAGGACCCGGCTCCGGCCGTCGCCGAGCTTGCTGAAGCGGACGGCGGCCTTCTGGTGGGCTTCTATGGCTTCGTCGAACCGCCGCATCTGCTGGAGGGCGGCACCGAGGTTGTTGAGCGCCTGACCCTCGCCGTGGATGTCACCGAACTTGGTGAAACGGTCGGCGGCCTTCTGGTGGGCTTCTATGGCTTCGTCGAACCGCCGCATCTGCTGGAGGGCGGCACCGAGGTTGTTGAGCGCCTGGCCTTCGCGGTGGTTGTCACCGAGCTCGCCGAAACGGTCGGCGGCCTGGTGGTGGGCTTCTATGGCTTCGTCGAACCGCCGCATCTGCTGCAGGGCGGCACCGATGTTGTTGTGCGCCTGACCTTCGCCGTCGTGGTCACCGAGTTCGCCGAAAAGGTCGGCGGCCTGCTGGTGGGCTTCTATGGCTTCGTCGAACCGCCGCATCTGCTGGAGGGCGGCACCGAGGTTGTTGAGCGCCTGGCCTTCGCGGTGGTTGTCACCGAGCTCGGTGAAACGGTCGGCGGCCTTCTGGTGGGCTTCTACGGCTTCGTCGAACCGCCGCATCTGCTGGAGGGCGGCACCGAGGTTGTTGAGCGCCTGGCCTTCGCGGTGGATGTCACCGAGCTCGGTGAAACGGTCGGCGGCCTTCTGGTGGGCCTCTATGGCTTCGTCGAACCGCCGCATCTGCTGCAGAGCGGCACCGAGGTTGTTCAGCGCCAGAGCTTCGCCGTGGCGATCGCCGAGATCACGGCAGATGGCGAGGTCCTGGTGGTGGGCCGCTATTGCCTCGTCGAACCGCTGCACCTGCTGCAGAGCGGTGCCGAGACTGTTCAGGGGCCGGCCCTCGCCGTGGCGTTCACCAAGTTCGCGGCAGATCGTAAGGTCCTGCATTCTCGCTCCAGGAGTGTCGCGCGCTCCCGCCCTCACTGCCTGTTCCTCACGCCGAGCGACGGCGTGGCTGGGCGGGCAACCCGTTCATGCTGACACTCTTAGTAATCATTCGGGCGGCTAGCCCTGCAACCAGCCGGGTGCCGACCGCGCCCAACCGGATGACACATTCGCTTGCTCGGCGCATAGGAAACGACTGCTGCACTGTGACGATCCCGAGCGGCGGGCGCAGGCGGAACGGCGCTGGGCGCTGGAGATGGCGGCGCGCGGTAATGCCTGCTCGTCGAGCGGCGTACGGCCGAAGGGCGGTTGGAAGTCGCCTGTAGGGATGCCGCCGGATTCGCGGTCGAGGTCGTCGAGCAGGACGGCGAGACGCAGACCCGTTCCCGTGGCGCTGAGCGCGGTTCCGTCGGCGAGGCGGAGCGTGCGCGTACCCCAACGGGCCATGGTGCCCGGGGCGGGGTGCTCGCCCCCGCTGCTGTCGGGCACGTTGGCGGCGGCGAGCAGCCGCGCGGCCTCACCGATGGCGGCGTTGAACGCCTCGGATGCGATCACGAACGCCCGCACCGCATCGCGCGCGGTTGCATACGTCGCGGCGAGGGCGCCTGTGTCGAGGGGGCCGCCGGGCGCGGCCATGGCGGCGGCCTGTCAGCCGGTCGCCTGGGGCTGCTTGCGGTCACGGTGTGGGTACTGACATCACTGCGGAGCGTTGGACCGCTACGGTTCGGCATGCTGGCTGGCAAAGTCGAGGCGGCGCTGCCGGAAGCCGTCCAGTCCAGCTGAACAGAGCCAGTCGAGCATGTTCGTCCGCACGGGTCGGTGGGTGAGTGAGTGCCCTGACGTCGCTGGGCCGTCTGTGGGCCGTCTGAGCGCAGCCAGGAGCCATCAACAACGACCAACTACGACCTCTGCCCCGCTGGTCAGACACGTGCTTGATTCTGGAACCCGAGGCAGCCAACCTGCCGCACCAGTTCTGGTTCAACTAAGCCAGACTCGGGACCGAATAGGCCCCGACCAGCAGCTTTGCCACTGGTGAGGGTTCCCTCTCATGCCTCCCGGGCCGCGTCCGAGCATCGCCGGCGGCGCCGGTACGGCTCGGAACCGTCCACACCGCCTCGCCTGCGACGAGATGGGACACCTCGTCGGGCATCGAGGTGGTGGCGGCCGACTCGAAGTTGCCTCGGCACGTGCTGGATTCGGCGAGGCGACTGGATGCCGAGGGCGACGTGAGGTGGTTCGCCCGTCGGCGATCCCGCCCGACTGTCGTTCGTGCGGATCCGTACCCACGCCGCCCACGATCCCTCCGTGAGGGGCGAGAGTTCACCTGCCCCGAACCCTTCGGCAGCGTCTGAGGCGTGTGGCCGGTCTCGGGATCTCGCAGTTCTGCGGACAGAGGGGCCGGTGACTGTCCCACCAGGAGCCCGGCCGCCTAGGATCACGACATGATCAAGGGAGTGATGTTCGACTTCTCCGGCACTCTGCTGCGTATCGAGTCGACCGAGGAGTGGCTCGGCACGGTCCTGACGGCGACCGGCACCCCGGTGGCCGGCGACGAGTTCACCACCTTGGTGCGACGACTCACGGAGTACGGAGTGCTGCCGGGCGGACCGGAACCCCGGCGCGTACCCGCCCATCTCGAAGCGCTGTGGCACGAGAGGGATCTGAGCGCAGACCAGCATCGGGCGGCCTTCACCGCGCTGGCCCGGGAGGCGGGGCTGCCGGCGCCCGATCTGCTGCGGGCGCTGTACGACCGCCATATGACACCGGCCGCCTGGCGGCCCTACCCGGACACCGAGCCGACGTTGCGCGAACTACGCAGGCGAAGGCTCCCGGTGGCCGTGGTGAGCAATATCGGCTGGGACCTGCGGCCGGTCTTCCGCGCACACGGGCTGGACGAACTGGTCGACGCATACCTGCTCTCCTTCGAGCTGGGTACGCAAAAGCCCGACCCGGCCATCTTCCGAGCCGCCTGCGACCGGCTCGGACTGGCACCCGCCGACGTGCTGATGGTCGGTGACAACCGGACGGCGGACGGCGGCGCGGAGGCCCTGGGCTGCCAGGTCCACTTCGTCGAACACCTGCCGGTGGACGAGCGCCCGGCCGGACTGGCACCGCTCCTGGACCTCCTGGACCGACGAGGCACCGGCGGTTAGCGAGCGGCAGGCGGGGGTCGGCCCGCGCACCACCAGGCGCCACGAGCCCTCGGCCGCCACTCGGAGCCACTCGCCCGGGCGGTCACCTCGGGCCGTCCCCGAACGGCCCGAGGTGACCGACACCGACCGTCGCCGACTCCCCCACGGCTGGTCGGCAGGGGTTCCAAAGAGTTCCTTCCGGCCGTTCTGACGATCCATCAGTTCTCGTTATAGTGAGCAATGGCCGTGCTGCACAGGGGAGACGAGGTCGTATGCCACAGGTGACGGAGCACGGCGGAGGCGTCTGGTCCCTCCGGGTCCCCATCCCGGACAATCCTCTGGGCCACACCCTGGTCCACGTTCTGGAGACGGACCGCGGCCCCGTCCTCGTCGACACCGGCTGGGACGACCCCGCCTCCTGGACCGCGCTCACCGAGGGCCTGGGCGCGCTCGGCGTCGCGGTCGCCGACATCCACGGCGTGGTCATCACCCACCACCACCCCGACCACCACGGACTGTCGGGCCAGGTGCGCGACGCGTCCGGCGCTTGGATCGCCATGCACGCCGCCGACACCGACGTCGTACGCCGCACCCGCGAATCCCGGCCGGAGGCCTGGCTCGACTACCTGGCCGACAAGCTCGCCACGGTCGGGGCGCCCGACGAGCACCTCGTCCCGCTGCGGGCGGCGCGCGACTCCGGCCGGATGCGGACCCTGCCGGGTCTGCGCGCCGCCCTGCCCGACCGGGAGATCGTCCCCGGGGAGCTGCTGGACCTGGCGGGCCGGCGGCTGCGCGCGATATGGACGCCCGGCCACACCCCCGGCCATGTCTGTCTCCACCTGGAGGAGGACCACCCGGCGAACCTCGCGGGCCACGGCCGTCTCTTCTCCGGCGACCACCTGCTGCCCGGGATCTCCCCGCACATCGGTCTCTACGAGGATCCGGACGACTCCACCGTCACCGATCCCCTCGGCGACTACCTGGACTCACTGGAACGCATCGGCCGCCTCGGCGTCGCCGAGGTCCTCCCGGCGCACCAGCACGCGTTCACCGACGCAGCGGCGCGGGTGCGGGAGCTGCTCGCCCACCACGAGACCCGCCTCAGCGGGCTGCTGACCCTCCTCGCCACCCCGCTGACCCCCTGGCAGCTCGCCGAGCGCATGGAGTGGAACCGCCCCTGGGACCGGATCCCCTACGGATCCAGGAACATCGCCGTCTCGGAGGCGGAGTCCCATCTGCGCCGCCTCGTGAAGCTGGGGCGGGCGGAGGCGGTGCCGGGGAGCGCGCCGGTGACGTACGTGGCGGTTTGACGCGTGACGTATGAGGTATGACGCGTGGGGGGGTGGCTCACGAGTGTGACCCACGCCCCGGCATCCTCCCAGGGACCCGCCGGATACGGGCCGGTAGAGTGTGCGAGTCGTCATCATGCCCGTACGGGGGGAAGCCGGTGCGAATCCGGCACTGACCCGCAGCCGTGAGCCGCCTCGCAGGCGGTGAGTCGGAATGCCTCGTACCGGGACAAGACACCCCGAAGGCACCGTCGAGGTATACGGGGCCGGAACCTGGTGCCCGAGCGTGCCTGCGTCCGGCTCCCCGCAGGAGAGGCACCGTCCGCCATGAACGTTCGCCGCAGCGCAGCCGCGCTCGCCGCCGCTACCGCCGTGCTCTGTGGGGCCGGCGCCCCGGCCGCGACCGCCGCGCCGAGCCCCTCCCCCTCGCCCGTGCTCCCGGCCGGGCTGTTCGGCACGAAGGACCCCACCTACGACGGTGTCTGGCGGCAGTCGCTGGCACTGCTCGCGCAGGACGCCATGAAGGAAGTCCCCGCGGCGAAGGCCGTGTCCTGGCTGACCGGGCAGCAGTGCGCGAACGGCGGATTCGCCTCCTACCGCGCCGACGCCGCCAAGCCCTGCGACGCCAAGACGATGCTGGACACCAACGCCACCGCCGCGGCACTGCAGGCCCTCACCGCCGTCGGCGGGCACAAGGCCGAGGTCCGCAAGGGCATCTCCTGGCTGAAGTCCGTGCAGAACGCGGACGGCGGCTGGAGCTACAACCCGGGCATGCCGTCCGACGCCAACTCCACCGCGATAGTGATCGGCGCCCTCGCGGTGGCGGACGCTCGACCGGCCACGATGACGTCGAGCGGCGGGAAGAACCCGTACGACGCGCTCGTGTCGTTCGCGATCCCGTGCGCGGACAAGGCGGGCGGCGGAGCGTTCGCGTACCAGCCGGACAAGGCGGGCAAGCTGTTCGCGAACGGCGACGCGACCGCGGCCGCCGTGCTCGGCGGGCTCGGCCGCGGCTTGATCGTCAAGGGTCCGAAGCCGGGCGGTGCCCCGGCGTGCGACACCGCCGCCGAGGCGACCCCCGAGCAGTCCGCCCGCAACGGCGCGGCCTACCTCGCGACGGCCCTCGCCAAGACCGGCCACCTCGACTCCCCGCCGCTGCCCGGCGCCGCCGACCCCGCCCCGCAGCCCGACTTCGGCAACACCGCGGACGCGGTGCTCGCCCTGTCCGCGGCCGGGCACGCCGACAAGGCGGCCGGCGCCGTGGCCTGGCTGGAGAAGAACTCCGCCGTCTGGGCGAAGGACGGCGGCCCGGCGGCGTACGCCCAGTTGGTCCTCGCCGCGCACGCGTACGGTGCCGACCCGCGGGACTTCGGCGGCACCGACCTGGTCGCGCAGCTGAACGCGACCGGCCCCGCGCCCGCGTCCACCGTCGCGCCGACGCCGGCGGCGGCGGCGGGCCAGGACGACAAGGCCGAGGTGACCGGCGGCGACAACGTGGGCATCTGGTGGATCATCGGCGCGGGTGTCGCGGCGGGCGTGGTCATCGGCTTCCTGATCAGCGGCCGCAGGAAGAACAAGCAGTAATGCTCAGGCGATTCACGGCCGCGCTGGTCCTCGGCGCTGCTCTCGCACTGGTGGTGGCGTTGCCGGCGCAGGCGGCCGGCTACCGGTACTGGTCGTTCTGGCAGTCCGGCGGTGGGGCCGGTGGTGAGGCCGCGGGCGGCGGATGGATGTACGCCACCCAGGGCCCGGCCACCGCCCGGCCCGCGGACGGCGAGGTGAACGGCTTCCGCTTCTCGGTCAGCACCGACTCGGCGGACTCGGCGAAGCCGCGCACCGCTCCCGACTTCGCGTCCGTGTGCGCGGACACGCCCGCGAAGGCGGGCACCAAGCGGGTCGGCATCGTCATTGATTTCGGCACGCCGGCGGACGCGCCGCAGGGCGACGCCCCGCCGTCGCCCGACCGGCGCACCGCCTGCGCCCGGGTGGACCCGTCCGCGACGAGCGCGGACGCCCTGGCGGCGGTGGCGAAGCCGCTGCGGTACAACGGCGATGCGCTGCTCTGCGCGATCTCGGCGTATCCGAGGTCGGGGTGCGGCGAGCAGGTGTCGGCCGTCGCCCCGCCGCCGGCCGGGCCGAGCGCGGCGACGCCCGCCGCGGATGCCGCGGATGCCTCGGACAACTCGGACACCTCGGACGGCTCCGCGGAGGAGGCCTTTGGACCCTCGGTCGGTGTCGTCGCGGGCGTCGCGGCCGTGCTCGCGCTGGGCACGGCGGCGTTCTGGCAGTCCCGCCGTCGTCGCGGATGACGCCGGCCGAGGCGCGGGCAGGGGCCTTCTCCCCTCCCCGCCCCTTCCCGAACCGGGGCTCCGCCCCAGCTCCCGTGCGGCCTTCAGCAGCCGTGTCCTCAGTCGCCGGACGGGCTCAGGACGAGCCGATACCGCCGAGTCGACCCGGGTGTCCGTCCTCAATCGCCGGACGGGCTCACGGTGACCCTGTACCGCCGGGTCGGCCCGGATACCCCTCCACAAACACCGAACCGGCACACGACGACCCCGTACCCACCAGCAAGCCCGAGCGCCCCTCCCCAGCCGCCGGACGGGCTCACGGTGACCCTGTACCGCCGGGTCGGCCCGGATACCCCTCCACAAACACCGGACCGGCACACGACGACCCCGTACCCACCAGCAAGCCCGAGCGCCCCTCCCCGGCCGCCGCGCCCGCTCAGGAGGGGACCTCTCGCGTCTCCGTTCCCCACGCCCGCCAGGGCCGGGGCGCAGGCGGACAGGGTGCGGGGCGGGGGCAGAGGCCGCCGCAGGCGGGGCGTCGGCGGGGTCTTCGCGCGCCCGAGGCCAACCGGAGCAACGCGTTGCATGCCGGGGCGTGGTGGGTGTGGGCCCTGGGGCTCGCGACCGCGGCGTCCCGGACGACCAACCCGCTGCTGCTCGGCCTGCTGGTCGGCGTCGCCGGGTACGTCGTCGCGGCGCGTCGCACGGACGCCCCGTGGGCCCGGTCGTACGGCGCGTTCCTCAAGCTCGGACTCGTCGTCCTCGCGATCCGGCTCGTCTTCTCGGTCGTGCTCGGGTCGCCGATCCCCGGAACCCATGTCCTCCTCTCCCTTCCCGAAGTGCCGCTGCCCGACTGGGCGCAGGGCATCAGGATCGGCGGCCGGGTGACGGCCGAACAGCTGGTGTTCGCGCTGTACGACGGGGCGAAGCTCGCCACGCTGCTGATCTGCGTGGGCGCGGCGAACGCCCTCGCGAACCCCGCGCGGCTGCTGAAGTCGCTGCCGGGCGCGCTGTACGAGGCCGGGGTCGCCGTGGTCGTGGCGATGACGTTCGCGCCGAACCTGGTCGCGGACGTGGTGCGGCTCCGTACCGCGCGCAGGCTGCGCGGTCGCTCGACCGGCGGCATCCGGGCGATCGTCCAGATCGGGCTGCCCGTCCTGGAGGGCGCGCTGGAACGCTCCGTCGCGGTGGCCGCGTCGATGGACGCGCGCGGGTACGGGCGTACGGCCGCGGTGCCGCCGGCCGTCCGGCACACGACCACGGCCCTCACCCTGGGCGGGCTGCTCGGGGTGTGCGCGGGCTCGTACGGACTGCTCGCGGCGGAGGGGGCCGGGTACGGACTGCCGGTGCTGCTGGGCGGATTCGCGGCGGCGCTGGCGGGACTGTGGCTCGGCGGGCGCCGCCAGGTCCGTACGCGCTACCGCCCCGATCGCTGGGGCGCGCGGGCGTGGCTGGTGTCCGGGTCGGGCGTCGTGGTCGCGGTGCTGATGATCCGGGCGGGCTCCTACGCCCCGGAGGCGCTGCACCCAGCCGTCGTACCGCCGGCCGCGCCGACGCTGCCGCTGCTGCCGGCGGTGTCGGTCCTGGTGGGCCTGCTGCCCGCGTTCGTCGCTCCCGAACCGATGTCGCCGAAGGAGTCGTCGTGATCCGCTTCGAGAACGTCTCGGTGACGTACGCGGACGCCGCGACGCCCACGATCCAGGGGATCGATCTGACGATCCCCGAGGGCGAACTCGTCCTGCTGGTCGGCCCGTCGGGGGTCGGCAAGTCGACACTGCTGGGCGCGGTCTCCGGGCTGGTCCCGCACTTCACGGGCGGAACGCTGCGTGGCCGGGTCACGGTCGACGGGCGGGACACCCGCACCCACAAGCCGCGCGAACTCGCCGACCTCGTCGGCACGGTGGGCCAGGATCCGCTCGCGCACTTCGTCACCGACACGGTCGAGGACGAGCTGGCGTACGGCATGGAGTCGCTGGGGCTGGCACCCGACGTCATGCGACGACGCGTCGAGGAGACCCTCGACCTGCTGGGCCTCGCCGATCTGCGCGACCGGCCGATCGCCACGCTCTCCGGCGGGCAGCAGCAGCGGGTGGCGATCGGCTCCGTCCTCACGCCGCACCCGAAGGTGCTGGTCCTCGACGAGCCGACGTCGGCGCTCGACCCCGCCGCCGCCGAGGAGGTGCTGGCGGTGCTCCAGCGGCTGGTGCACGACCTGGGCACGACGGTGCTGCTGGCCGAGCACCGCCTGGAACGCGTTGTCCAGTACGCGGACCAGGTCGTCCTGCTCCCCGGTCCCGGTGAGCCCCCGGTGCTGGGCAGCCCTGCGGAGGTGATGGCGATCTCACCGGTCCATCCTCCGGTGGTGGCGCTCGGCCGCCTGGCGGGCTGGTCCCCGGTGCCGCTGTCGGTGCGCGACGCGCGGCGGCAGGCGGGAGCGCTGCGGGAGCGCTTGGCGGGGGCCGAGTCCCCGGCCCTCCGGGGCGGGGCGCCGACTCCGCCCGGCGCCGTACCGCGGCGGGCTGCCGCCGACGGCGCCACACCCCGGGTCGAGCCTGCTCTCCGTGAGACCGCAGGCGCATACGTGTCGGGGCGCGCCGCCAGGACCGTGTTCGGCAGGCTGTTCCGGCGGCCCCGCCCCGCCGCGGCCGCCGGCGACGGGGCACCGGCCACCGGGGAACCCACGCCCGACATCCCCTCCGCGCGGGTGGAGGAGCGGGAGGAGTCCGCTTCCGCATCCATCGCCGGCCCGCGGAGCCGTCCCGTCGCCGAGGTGCGCGGGCTCGGGGTGCGACGGGGGCGGGTCGAGGCGCTGCGGGGTGTCGGCCTCGCCGTGACGCCCGGCGAGACCGTCGCGCTCATGGGGCGCAACGGTGCCGGGAAGTCCACGCTGCTCGGCGCGCTCGTCGGGATGATCGCGCCGACATCGGGCAGCGTCCTGGCCGGCGGCCGCGTACCGCATCGCACGCCGCCGCGCGAGCTCGTCCGGCAGGTCGGGCTCGTACCGCAGGAGCCGCGGGACCTGCTGTACGCGGACACGGTGGCCGCCGAGTGCGCCGCGGCGGACGCGGATGCGGGCGCCGCGCCGGGGACCTGCCGGGAGCTCGTCACCGCGCTTCTGCCCGGCGTGCCCGACGAGACGCATCCCCGGGATCTCTCCGAGGGCCAGCGCCTCGCGCTCGCCCTCGCGCTCGTGCTCACCGCCCGCCCGCCGCTGGTCCTGCTCGACGAGCCGACCCGCGGACTGGACTACGCGGCCAAGGCCCGCCTGGTCGCGGTCCTGCAGGGCCTCGCGACCGACGGCCACGCCATCGTCCTGGCGACGCACGACGTGGAGCTCGCTGCCGAGCTGGCGCACCGGGTGGTGATCCTCGCGGACGGCGAGGTCGTGGCGGACGGTCCGACGGCCGACGTCGTGGTCTCCTCGCCCGCGTTCGCCCCGCAGGTCGCCAAGATCCTCGCCCCGGAGCCCTGGCTCACCGTGGCCCAGGTCGAGGAGGCCCTGTGACGACGCGCCCCATGCGGCTCGGCCCCCGCGCGCTGGCCGCGCTCGTGCTGATCGGTGCGATCGGTGTCGCCGCCTTCGGCTGGCCGCTGCTGGCAGACGCGGACGCGGCCGTCACGGACCACGCCCAGGACGCCCCGTGGCTGTTCGCCGCGCTGCTTCCGCTCCTGGTCGCCGTCGTCGTCGCGACGATCTCCGACGGCGGGGTGGACGCGAAGGCCGTCGCGATGCTCGGTGTGCTCGCGGCCGTGGGGGCCGCGCTCCGGCCGCTGGGTGCGGGCACCGCGGGGCTCGAGCCCATGTTCTTCCTGATGGTGCTGAGCGGACGCGTGCTCGGTCCCGGCTTCGGGTTCGTGCTCGGCTCCGTGACGATGTTCGCGTCCGCGCTGCTCACGGGCGGAGTCGGGCCCTGGATGCCGTTCCAGATGCTGGCGATGGGCTGGTTCACGATGACCGCGGGGCTGCTCCCGGGACCGGACCGCATCCGGGGCCGTGCCGAGCTCCTGATGCTCGCCGGATACGGTTTCGCCGCGGCCTTCGCGTACGGCACGGTCATGAATCTGCAGGGCTGGGTCGTCCTGCAGAGCGGCATGGCCTCGGGGATCTCGCTCCACCCGGGCGACCCGGTCCACGAGAACCTGGTCCGTTTCCTGGCCTACTGCCTGGCGACCTCGCTCGGCTGGGACCTGGGGCGTGCGGTCCTCACGGCCGTACTGACCCTGACCGTCGGCTCCGCGCTCCTCAAGGCGCTGCGCCGGGCGACGCGCCGCGCCGCCTTCGAGGCCCAGGTCACATTCGAGCCCCCGGGGAGGGCCCCGGAGGGGTGAGGCGGCCCACAGGACCTTGGTCCCGAAACGATCGGGCTTAGTAGACGGACCCCGGGGCTGTTCGTCCCCGTACGACCCATTCCGACCTGCAACGAAACCCGATATGTCCGGCTCGGGACCTTAGTCCTGGAGTACCCCTTCTACGTCGTATCTACGGGGTGAGCCCGGTCACGGCGGGGGCCCTGACATCGCAGCTACAACTGTCCTCGTCGCAAGGCAACGCAGGGCTTCGAGCCAGCACCACGGACCGATTTCGGCCCCGCCGTCGCGACGTCCTTGCCCCCGACGTTAGGTACTGCCTTGTCTCACTCGCTGATCAACCGCTTCGCCGCCCGCAACAAGTCCGTTGTCGCCGGCACCGCCGTGCTCCTCGGTGCGGCCGGTGCGGTGCTGGGGGCGACCTCGACGGCTTCGGCCGCCACCTCCTCCCCGCAGGAGATCGCGAAGCAGATGATGCCTGCCGCCCAGTTCCAGTGCTTCGACAACATCGTGAAGCACGAGTCCAACTGGAACCACACGGCGTCGAACCCCTCCTCCGGCGCCTACGGCCTGGTCCAGGCCCTGCCCGGCAACAAGATGGCCACCGCCGGCGCCGACTGGAAGACCAACCCCAAGACCCAGATCAAGTGGGGCCTGGAGTACATGAACGAGCGTTACGGCAGCCCGTGTGGCGCCTGGAACTTCTGGCAGGCCAACCACTGGTACTGAGCCGACGACGGCAGAGCGCCAGTAGCAGGGACCGACAAGGCCCCGAAGCGATCGTCTCGCTTCGGGGCCTTGCCGCATGCGCAGGGCCGGGGCCGCCGGCGCCCACGGGGCCGCCCGCGCCGCACGCGCCGCCACGCGCCACCCGTCAGCGTCCCGCCCCGGCCCGCGTCCACCTCGGCGACGAGGTGGTCGAATCTCGCCGGGGCCATGGCGGAGCACGGGGTCACGGCGGCCCTCGTGCACAGCGACGAGGACGCCATCGTGCTGGTGCCCAGGCTGCAGGCGCGCGGCATCCGTGTGCCGGGCGACCTGGCGCTGATCGCGTACGACGACGAGGTGGCACCGCTCGCCGATCTGCCGTTGACCGCGATCGCCCCGCCGAAGCGGTCGGTGGGCGAACTGGCGGCGAAGCTGCTGTTGCAGCGGCCGGCCGAGCGCAGGTCGGGTCGCGTTCCGGCGCCGCGCCAACATCTCGATCTGTTGCTGGAGTTGAGGGTGCGCGTACTGCTGCGGCGATCAGGGCGAGTCTTCGCCATGATCAATGTTCGATCGTTTTGATTGTCTTGCTCATTTTCTCTTGACGTCGATCGGGTCCGCACAAAAGATGGCCTGCGTTCGCCTCTCTCCCGTACGAGGTCCCACGTAGGAGCCGTGCAATGCCGCGCACTTCACGTTCGTTCCGTACAGCCGCCATCGCCGCCCTCGGCCTCGCTCCGGCCCCGCGCCGTCCACGCACCCTGCTCGCCATGGGCCCCGAGGCCCACACCCAGCTGCTCGCCGAGGGCGCCCTCGACCGGCTGCCGCGCGTGGCGGAGGTGGACGTCGCCGAGTGCGTCGGCGACTTCGGGGCGGCCGACGACGCCGTGCTCGACGCCGCCGAAGTGCTCTTCACGCACTGGGCCGCCCCGGTGCTCACGGCGGACGCGCTGCGCCGGATGCCGCGGCTGCGGGCCGTCGTCCATGCGGCGGGATCCATCAAGCACCATGTCACCGAGGCCGTCTGGGAGCGTGGCATCGCGGTCTCCACGGCCGCGGCCGCCAACGCGCTGCCCGTCGCCGAGTTCACCCTCGCCGCCATCCTGTTCGCCAACAAGCGGGTGCTCGACAGCGCCAGGCACTACCGGGAGGCACGCGCACAGGTGGCCGTCCTGCCGTACCTCGCGGGCCACGGCAACTACCAACGCACCGTCGGCATCGTCGGCGCCTCGCGCATCGGACGCCGTGTCCTGGAGCTGCTGCGGCCGCTGGACCTGGACGTGCTGCTGCACGACCCGTATGTGGACGCGGCCGGGGCCGCGGGGCTCGGGGCCGAGCTCGTCGGGCTCGACGAGCTCGTGTCCCGCAGTCAGGTGGTGTCCATCCACGCACCCCAACTCCCCGAGACCCGCCATATGTTCGACGCCCGGCGCATCGCGCTGCTGCGCGACGGCGCCACCCTCGTCAACACCGCGCGCGGCTCCCTCGTCGACACCGGCGCTCTCACCGAGCACCTGGTCACCGGCCGTATCCACGCCGTCCTGGACGTCACGGAGCCCGAGGTGCTGCCCGCCGAGTCGCCGCTGTACGCGCTGCCCAACGTGCTGCTCACCCCGCACATCGCCGGCTCGCTCGGCAACGAGCTGTGCCGCATGGCGCACTGGGCGATCGACGAGGTCGAGCGCTACGCCAAGGGCCTGCCCTTCGCCCACGGCGTCGGCGCCGACGAACTCACCCGCTCGGCCTGAGGAGCGCGTCGCATGACGGACCCCTCCGCAGCCGTCCGCCGCGTCCTGGTCGTCGGGATCGACGGAGTGCCCCTCGACACGCTGAGCGCCGTCGAGCCCCCTCATCTGGACGCGGTGGCGGCGTCCGGGCTCCTGGTGCCGGTCCGGTCACGGTCGACCCCGGTACGCCCACCATGTCCGGGCCCTGCTGGGCGACGATCGCGACCGGTGTGACCGTCGGCAAGCACGCCGTGTGGAGCAACGACTTCAGCGGCAACCGCCTCGCGGTCTTCCCGGACTTCACCACCCGCCTCGCCTCCCTCGGCGGCCGGCGCACCCGTTTCGATCGTTCTCCGCTCCGGGCAAGTCGCCGCACGCACAGTCGGCACGACACACGCAAGGCTCCGAAGCGGCATACCGCCTCGGAGCCTTGTGCGTCTTGTGCGTATGTACCCGGCCGTCTCAGAGCCGCTGAATGATCGTCCCTGTCGCCAGCGCACCGCCCGCGCACATCGTCACCAGCGCGAACTCCTTGTCCCTGCGCTCCAGCTCGTGCAGAGCCGTCGTGATGAGCCGCGCCCCGGTCGCCCCGACCGGATGGCCGAGCGCGATGGCCCCGCCGTTGACGTTGACCTTCTCCAGGTCCTGCTCGAAGACCTGCGCCCAGCTCAGCACCACCGAGGCGAACGCCTCGTTGATCTCGACGAGATCGATGTCCCTGAGCGACATTCCCGCCTTGCCCAGCACCGCCCGGGTCGCATCGATCGGCCCGTCCAGGTGGTAGTGCGGGTCCGCCCCGACGAGCGCCTGCGCGACGATCCGGGCGCGCGGCTTCAGCTTCAGCGCCCGCGCCATCCGCTTGGACGCCCACATGATCGCCGCCGCGCCGTCCGAGATCTGCGACGAGTTGCCCGCCGTGTGGACCGCGGTGGGCATGACCGGCTTCAGCCTGGCCAGCGCCTCCATCGAGGTGTCCCGCAGCCCCTCGTCCCGGTCGACGAGCCGCCACATGCCCTGCCCGGCGTGCTGCTCCTCCTCCGTCGTGGGCACCTGCACGGCGAACGTCTCGCGTTTGAAGCGCTCCTCGGACCAGGCGACGGCGGCCCGCTCCTGTGACAGCAGCCCCAGCGAGTCGACCCGTTCCCGGGTCAGCCCGCGATGGCGCGCGATGCGCTCGGCCGCCTCGAACTGGTTCGGGAGATCGACGTTCCACTCGTCCGGCCAGGGCTTGCCCGGCCCGTGTTTGGACCCGCTGCCCAGCGGCACGCGCGACATGGACTCGACCCCGCAGCTGATGCCGACGTCGATGACCCCGGCCGCGATCATGTTCGCGGCCATATGGCTCGCCTGCTGCGACGAACCGCACTGGCAGTCGACCGTCGTCGCGGCGGTCTCGTACGGAAGCCCCATCGCGAGCCAGGCGTTGCGCGCGGGGTTCATGGACTGCTCGCCGGCATGGGTCACCGTGCCGCCGACGATCTGTTCGACGCAGTCGGCGTGAATGCCGGTGCGGCCGAGGAGTTCACGGTAGGTCTCGCCCAGCAGAT
This sequence comes from Streptomyces sp. NPDC002133, assembly GCF_040296405.1. Classification (NCBI taxonomy): domain Bacteria; kingdom Bacillati; phylum Actinomycetota; class Actinomycetes; order Kitasatosporales; family Streptomycetaceae; genus Streptomyces; species Streptomyces sp. NPDC002133. Next base: position 22,087 of record NZ_JBEOXF010000034.1, read on the forward strand.
AGGCGGGATGCAGATTGGCGAGCGCGCCGCCGCGCTTGCCGATGGGGGTGCGTACGGCTTCGACGATGACGGGTTCCGCGGCCATGAGCTCGTCCTCTCTTCGCACAGCCGGCGTACATCGACGGGGCGTCCCGGCGCCCCGCGCGGCGTACGGCGAAGAACTAGTACGCGTTCTAGTTCTCAGAGCAGTCTTATGAGGCTTACCCCCGGTACGCAAGGGTCGTGCACGCACCTTGCACGCAACAGATCCCGCCATGACCCTTGCCAGTTGTAGAACCCGTTACTACCTTGCGGGCAATTCTGATGGGCCGTCAGACAATGGAGTTGCCCCATGCCCTGTCCAGCGCTGCCCGAAGGGTTCGACGCCACCGACCCCGACCTCCTCCAGAGCCGCATACCCCTCCCGGAGTTCGCTCAGCTGCGGCAGACCGCACCGGTCTGGTGGTGCCCGCAGTCCCGTGGCATCACCGGCTTCGACGACGAGGGTTACTGGGTCGTCACGCGGCACGCGGACGTCAAGTACGTCTCCACGCACCCGGAGCTGTTCTCGTCCTTCGAGAACACGGCGGTCATCCGCTTCAACGAGCACATCAACCGCGAACAGATCGAGGTCCAGCGGCTGATCATGCTCAACATGGACCCGCCCGAGCACACCCGGGTCCGCGGGATCGTCCAACGCGGCTTCACCCCGCGGGCGATACGCAGTCTCGAGACGGCACTCCGCGAGCGCGCCCGGAGGATCGTCGAGGAGGCGAGGCGCAACGCCGCCGCCGACGGCACCTTCGACTTCGTCACCAACATCGCCGTGGAACTGCCCCTCCAGGCGATCGCCGAACTCATCGGTGTCCCCCAGGACGACCGGGCCCGGATCTTCGACTGGTCGAACAAGATGGTCGCGTACGACGACCCCGAGTACGCCATCACCGAGGAGGTCGGCGCCGACGCCGCCATGGAGCTCATCGGCTACTCCATGAACATGGCCGCCGACCGCAAGCAGTGCCCGGCGAAGGACATCGTCACGCAACTCGTCGCGGCGGAGGGCGAAGGCAACCTGTCGTCGGACGAGTTCGGCTTCTTCGTGCTGCTGCTCGCGGTCGCGGGCAACGAGACGACCCGCAACGCGATCAGCCACGGCATGCACGCCTTCCTCACCCACCCCGACCAGTGGGAGCTCTACAAGCGGGAGCGCCCGGCGACCACCGCCGAGGAGATCGTCCGCTGGGCGACGCCCGTGACCTCCTTCCAGCGCACCGCGACCCAGGACACCGAGCTGGGCGGCCAGAAGATCAAGAAGGGCGACCGGGTGGGGATGTTCTACTCCTCCGCCAACAACGACCCCGAGGTCTTCGACAACCCCGGGCTCTTCGACATCACCCGCGACCCGAACCCCCACCTCGGCTTCGGCGGCGGCGGTCCGCACTTCTGCCTCGGCAAGTCCCTCGCCATCCACGAGATCGACCTGATCTTCAACGCGATCGCCGACGTCCTGCCCGACCTGCACCTCGCGGGCGAACCGCGCCGGCTGCGCGCGGCCTGGCTCAACGGCATCAAGGAACTCCAGGTCGCCGTGGGCACCTGAGAGCCGGGCGCCGCACCCGGCCATGGGAGGCGGGGGCATCCCCCCTACGCCCCGCCCCCGCCTCCCGCCGGCCTCGGCGCTCACGCGTCCCGGATGTCACGCTCCCGCACGTCGCCGAGTACGCGGGCGATCGCCGCGAAGTCGTCGTCCACATGCAGGACGGTCAGGTCGTGGTGCACGGCAGTCGCGCAGAGCAGCAGGTCGACCGGGCCCGCTGAACGATGCTGCCCCTTCTGCGTGAGCTTGTACTGGGCCGTGTCGACCCAGCGCCACGCGTTCTTGGGTACGGCTGCGGGCTCGCACAGGGTGTCGAGCTCCTCTGCGAGCTCATCCCGGTGCGCCGGGCCGGTGGCGCTGTAGAGGAACTCGGCCCTCGTCGGCTCGCAGACGCGAAAGGCTCCGGCGCCGATGTGCCCCTCCCAGAGTCCGAGTGCCCCCGGCGTACGGAACAGATGCCACAGCGCGGAGCAGTCGAGCAGGTACGACATCACGCGGCAGCCGACCCGCGCCCTCGGTTCGTCGCTCCCGATCCGCGCTCGGCAGCCGTCTTCCTGGCCTTCTTCGCCGCCTGATGCGCCGCAGCCGCGTCGTCGAACTCCCCGCGTGCACCACGCGCGGCCAGCGCCTCCGCGGCCTGAAGCCGCTCGACCCGCCGCACATACTCGCGCAGCGCGGTGTTGACGGTCTCCTTCTTGGTACTGGCACCCATGAGGCGCATGGCGGCGGCCAGCACGTCGTCGTCGAGGTCGATCTGGGTGACGGACATGACCTCTCCCGATTGTTGGCGATGTACCCATTCAATGTACATCGCCCACAGAGCCGGTTCCCGGGATACAGGTCAGGGCCTGACCAGGACCTTCAGGGCCTCGCGCCGGTCCATCGCCCGGTAGCCGTCGGGCACCTCGTCCAGGCCGATCGTGCGGTCGAACACGCGGCCCGGCTCGACCCTGCCCTCGAGGACGTCGGGCAGGAGCTCGTCGATGTAGGCGCGCACCGGGGCGGGGCCGCCAGCGCGGGTGTGGAGGTCGCCGGGCTCGCCGCGATCTCCACGGACTACTACACCCGTCTGGGGCAGGGCCGCATCCAGGCCTCCGCCGCCGTGCCGGCCGCCCTCGCCCAGGCCCTGCGTCTCGACGACGACCAGCGCGACTACCTGTTCGGCCTCGCCGGAAAGGACAGTGCACGGCCCCGCCGCCGCGCGCGGCAGAAAGTGCAGCCGCAATTGCAGCGGCTCCTGGCCGATCTCACCACCACCCCGGCCATTGTCATGGGCCGGCGTATGGACGTCCTGGCGGGGAATTCACTGGCCGCCGCGCTGGTGACCGACTTCGGGCAGATCCCGGAAAAGCACCGCAACTACGTGCGGCTCGTCTTCACCGATCCCGCCGTGCGCGCCCTCTGCGCGGACCGGGAAACCGTCGCCCGCACCTGCGTCGCGCAGCTGCGCAGGGAAGCCGCCAAGTACCCCGACGATCCCCGTCTGACCGCGCTCGTCGGAGAGCTGTCCGTGCAGGATCCGCACTTCCGCCAGTGGTGGGCCGCCCACCATGTGGCCACCCTGAGCGTGGGCACGAAGGCCTTGCGCCACCCGATCGCCGTTGACCTCACCCTCGACTGGGACACCCTCACCGCCAGCACCGACCCCGACCAGCGGCTCGTCATCTGGACGGCCGAACCCGGCACGCCTTCCCACGACGGCCTGCGCTTCCTCGCCTCCTGGGCGGCCTCCAGCGCGCAGGCGTCCGCATCCGGGACAGCGGGCTGATCGTCGTCGACCCGACGCTGCCGGGGCGGGGCACGCCCCCGATCAGCCTGCGGCGTCGCGAATGACGGTGTGGGCCACGCGGGCACGCGCGGCGGCCAGCTCGGCGGCGATGGCGGCGGCCCGCTCCTCGTCGCACCGGATCGCCGCCTGCCGCTGTTCGCCCTCGCTCAGGCGTCGCCGCCGCAGATGCGTCGGCGGGTGGGTCGCGTCGACGCTGCGGCCTCGCAGGACGCTGACGCGGCGCAGCCGTTCGTACTCCCGCTCCGGGACGGAGTGGATGCGGGCGGCGAGCCGTTCCCACAGCCCCTGCTCCGCCTCGCGCCGGGCGGCCATCCCTCCGCCTCTGCTCTGCGCGACCACGGATTCGCGGTGGAGTGCGCTTCCGACGGCGTCGACGACGAGCATGTGATCCATCAGCGCGACCGCCGCCTCGGTGGACGCCGCGCGGGCTGCCGTCTCGTCCGCCAGGTACTCGGCGCGCTGGGAGGCCCGCAGCGTGAGCCGGTCGAGGAGACGGAGGAGGCCGTGGACGGCCCATCTCGGCACTGCCAACAGCCAGTTGGTGAGACGCTCCATCAGCGAGGACTCGGAATCGGGAGTCAGGAAGTACAGCCACAGCGTGAGCGATCGCAGGGCGTGCCCGGTGACGGCACCGTGGCGGGTGTCCCCGTGGGCGAAATGCCCGAGCTCGTGGCCCAGGAGCGCGACCCGCTGCTGCGGGGTGAGGATCTCCCAGAACCCGAGCCCGATGAACAGCACCCGGCGGTGCCGTATGCCGTACGTGGTGACGGCCGCATTGGCGTCGGCAATGAGGACGACGGCGTCCACCCCTGACGTCCCGGCCAGGGCGGCGATCTCGTCGATCAGCCCGAACAGCCGTGGGGCATCGGCCCGGCGCAGGACCGGAGCGTCGTCGGGCAGCCCGGTGAAACGCGGCCGCAGGGCGATCGCGACGGCGAAGAGCAGCGCACCGACGACGGGCACCGCGCCCTCGCCCCAGCCGAGCACGACGAGCAACACGCCCACGACCGCGAGGGCCACGGTCACACCGTGGACGAGTACCGCGAGCGCATGGGCGAGGATGCTGGAGGCGTCCCGCTGCGGGCGCAGGTCGACCTCGGCGAAGAGCCGCTCCCCGTACCGCTGTGCGAGCCGGCGGCGCAGCGCCTCCATCCGGCCCGGTTCGGGGTCCGGCTCACCGGGATCCACGTTCCAGTCGCACGCGGCGCACCAGGTAACGAACCGCGTCGCCTCGACCGGCACCTCCGCACCGCACTCCGGACATGTCCGCGTCCGCGACCGGGTTTCTGTTTCTGTCCGTCCCGCTGTCCGCGCCTGTCCGGCGGCAGAGCGCTGCGCTGCCATGTCCCCTCCCCACCCCTCGGCGCACCCGCGCCGAGGCTGCACCGTACTACGGGGCGGAACACTGACCAGCGGCCGTCAGCGCATCAGCGCAGCGAGTCGACGAAGGCGCTGAACGCGGCCGGGATGAGGCGGAGCTGTGGGCCGTCGGGGACCTTGGAGTCGCGGACGGCGACGAGGTGGAGGGCTTCGGCGACCTCGACGCAATCGCCACCCTGGTCGCCGCTGTAGCTGGACTTGCGCCAGGCGGCGCCGCCGAGAGGGGCGCACTCGACGCATTCGCCGCCCTGGTCGCTGCTGTAGCTGGACTTACGCCAACGGGTGCCCGTCAGACGTGAGTTGCTGCTCCCCATAGCGTTCCTCCATCGTGCGCCGGATCAGCGCGGCCGAGTCTTTGAGGGACAGGGCGGCGGCCTGGAGGTGATCGTAACGGAGCGAACAGTCCCTGACCGTGTCCGGGTTGGCCGTTGGATGCCCTGCCCCGTAGCCCTCCGTGTAGACGATGGCCGGGTCGCTCCCGAAGCGGTAGTGGGTAAATGAGCCCGTCAGCCCGGCGTGGGCACCGACCTCATACGACAGCACCTGGATGTTCACCCGCGGCTCGTTCTCGTACGACAACAGGTGAGCCAGTTGCCCGCGCATGACCTCCGGGCCGCCGACCTCCTGGTGCAGCGCCGCCTCCCCGATGATCGCCCAGAACACCGGCGGCTGCTCCTTCTTGAGGATGCGCTGCCTGGCAAGCCGAACGGTGGTGCGGTCGTCGAGCTTGCTGCGGTCCATGGCGCCGAGCACGGCCCGTGCGTACGCCTGCGTCTGCAGCAGGCCATGCACCATGTGCGTCTGGAACGTGCAGATCTCCGTCGCCCGCGCTTCCAACTCCGCCACCTGTTGGAACCACGCGGGCAGTTGGCTCCGCAGTACAAGACCCAGCAACCGCGTCAGCAACCCGCCCGTCCCGAGCGCCGCGTCCGTCCGCTCGCTGAACGCCTCCGTCGGCAGCTTCCGGGCCGTCTCGATCTGGCCGACCAACGACCCCGTGTAGTTGATGATCGCGCCCAGCTGCTTCTGCGTGAGCCCGGCGGCTTCGCGGTAGCGACGGAGCTCGTAGCCGTAGTAGTCGAGCGGCGAGGCGCTCGGGTCCAGGACGTTGATGTGGGTCACGCCGCTATCCCCTCGTACTCAACTCCGTCCACTCCAGGACGGGTTGTATTCGTTCCGTAGCCGAGAGTAGCCGCCCGCCGTCACGCTCGTACCGTGAACGAAGACATCGCCCCCGCCGCCCAGTACGCCATGCGCTTCACAGTCGGAGACCACTCCGCCCGCCATGTGCGCCGCATCCTCCGCCACTACCTCGTCCAATGGGGCATGCCGGATCTGGCCGACGACGCCGGGCTGGCGCTCACCGAGCTCCTTGCCAACGTCCATCACCACGTGCCCGACCGGCGCTGCGCCCTCCTCATCGAACGCAGCCCGTCCGGCCTCCGTGTGGAGGTCCGCGACGGCTCCCCCGCCCTGCCCTCCCTGTGCCGGGCGGCTTCCGACGACGAGAGAGGCCGAGGGCTGGCGCTGCTGGATGCGGTGGTCCACAAGTGGGGTGTGGAGCAGAGCGGCTCGTCCGGCAAGACGATCTGGTTCGAGTGTCAGGTGTGATCGTGCACTGCGTGATCGTGCACCGAGGGGTCGGCTCAGCCGAAGTCCGAGCTCGTCGGCATCACCACGATGTCGCGCACGCAGATGTGCTGCGGCTGCTTCCAGCAGAACAGGACGATGTCGGCGAGTTCCTCGGCGCTGATGAAGTCCGGGTGGCCGAGGCGCTCGACGTACTCCTCGAAGCTGATCCCCATCTCGGCGTGGATGTTGGTCCTGACGAAGCCGGGGGCGACGTTGACGACGCGGATGTTGCTCTTGGCCTGGCTCTTCTGCAGGGAGCCCGCCAGCGAACGCAGCGCGGCCTTGCAGGCGTGGTAGACCTCTCCGTCGGGGCCCGGCGCGCGGTCGCCGACCGAGCTCACGTTGATGATCGTGCCACTGTTGCGGGCCCTCATGCCGCCGAGGACGGCGCGGATGCCGTTGAGCACGCCTTTGAGCAGCACATCGACCTCGTAGGACATGTCGGCCGGGTCCCGGGTCTCCAGGCCGCCGATCCTGAGGAATCCCGCACAGTTGACGAGGCATTCGGTCGGCCCGTACAGGTCCTCCGCCGCACGGACCGCCGCTTCGAGGGCCGCGTAGTCCGCGACGTCGACCGCCGCGCGGACGAGCTGTTCCGGGGGCAGCCCTTCGAGTGCTGCGGGATGCCGCGACACGAGGAGCAGGGGATGCTCCTCCGCCGCGAAGGCCTCCGTCACGGCCCTGCCGATGCCGTGGCTCGCCCCAGTGACCACGATGAGCGGTTTCGTCATGAAGTCCTCCGAGCAGGACGCGGCGCCGTACCCGCGCAGTTTCGCCTCCCGCGGATCTCCACGCCGTGTCACACGCCGCGGCCGGCCCTCTCCACGAGCTCGTGACACGGCACGGCTCGGCCGTCCGGGTGCCACCTGGATGCCGAGCCGGATGCTGTCCGGGGCCCGGTGGCCGTTCCGCCCGCCCCGCGACGCCCGAGTCGGTGTGAGGGGGTCGCGGGCGCTGCATCGCCGCCGTCAGGTGCGCCCGGCTCCCGTTTCCAGGGCGTCGAGAACTCTGCGGCACGCGGGGTGGTCGTGATGGTGGGAACGGCGCTCGCCCCGGCCTTCGGACTCACGGCGGTGACCAGGCCGACCGGCCGCACAAGGGATTGCGTCGCGCCCGCGTCGACTTCGGGCTGCCGGCCGGGGACTGATCAAGTGGCGGAACCGCCTCAGCGGGCGGATCCTGGCTGGACGCGGCGATCCACTCGAGGGAGCGCCCGCCGGGTGTTCCCTCGGGCCGGGCCAGGCCGGGCCGGCCCGGGTGAGACCCGGTCGGACCTGGAACCGAACGCTCCACCGCTGCCGTCCGAAGAGGCATGCGAGGGATGCACAGGGTGTGGCTGGTGGTGTGCGCGCTGTTCGCGCTGCAGCTCGGGTAGCTGATCGCGCCGACGTACACGTGCGGCTGCGGGGCGGTGATCCCCGGCCTGCGGATCGTGTGGGACGACGGGCTGGTGACGGTGGCAGGTGGCGTACCGGTATGGCTGATGCCGGTCGGAGGAGGGCTCGTCGCAGCCGCGATCGCGGTACGTTTCCGGTATGGCCAACGATCAATGGAACTCCGTGGACGCCTACTTCATCGAGCATCTCGCTCCGGCTGACGATGCCCTGGACGCCGCGGTCGCCGCGAGCGACGCGGCCGGGCTGCCGCAGATCGCCGTCGCCGCCAACCAGGGCAAGCTGCTGCACCTGCTCGCCCTCACCCAGGGTGCCAGGAGCATCCTGGAGATCGGCACGCTCGGCGCGTACAGCACCATCTGGCTGGGCCGTGCACTGCCCGCCGACGGCCGGCTGGTCTCCCTCGAGTACAGCCCGGCCCACGCCGAGGTGGCCCGCGCGAACCTCGCCGGCGCCGGCCTCGACAAGACCGTCGAGGTCCGGGTGGGCGCGGCACTCGACTCCCTGGAGCAGCTGGAGGCGGAGGGCGCGGGCCCGTTCGACTTCTTCTTCATCGACGCGGACAAGGTGAACAACCCCAACTACGTCGAGTGGGCGGTGAAGTTGTCCCGCCCGGGCAGCCTCATCGTCGTCGACAACGTCGTCCGCGAGGGTGCGGTCGCCGACGCGTCGAGCGACGACCCGGCCGTCCGGGCCACGCGCCGCATGGTCGAGCTGGTCGGGCAGCACCCGAGGCTCACCGCGACGGCGGTGCAGACGGTGGGGGCGAGGGGGTACGACGGGTTCCTTCTGGCGCGGGTGCTGGACTGAGACTCCCCGGCGGGACCGGCCGGGGCAGCGTGGGCGGCATGTCCTCCACGGTCGGCAGCGGGGGCACGGGCGGCAGAGACGGCGGAAGCGGCGGAGGCGGCGGGAACGGGCCCTCGTAGCCGGCCGCTCCGGGCGGGGTGGGCTCACCGGCCGGGGCGGTCGCCTGCCAGGCGGCGAACAGCGGAACCTCCCCGGTCCGGTCGAGTACGACGATCCCGAAGGGCCGGTCGTAGGCGATGCGTACCACTCGCTGCGGGCGGGGCGCACTCCCCGCGCGCATGAGTACCGCGGTCACGGCGGCTGCTTCGACGCCCAGCTCGGCGACCTTGATCACGGCTTCCTGGACGACCTGCGACACGGCCAGCGGCTCGGGCGACAGGCCGGAGAAGTCGGCGGCTGGGGACGCGGCCCGGTGGATGCCGAGCGCGGGCAGCTGAGGCGTGACGTCGACGGTCGTACGGAGTGTGAGGCGCGGCAGGGCGAGGCTGACGACCTCGGCGTCGACGGGTGCGCGCCGCGGGCGCGGCGCCCAGGCGGCGGGCAGCACGTCCGCCGCGCCCGCACCGGGCTCGCCGAGCACGAAGCGCACGCGGGCCGCGTCGGCGGCGCAGCGCAGCTCGACGACCGTGGCCGCACCCACCGTCCACGCCTCATGGGGCGACAGCCTCCGATGCATCGTCGGCACCTGCTGCACGGCGCCCGTCGCATCGGTGAAGGGCGCGGCGCGGGTGGTGCGGGCCTCGAAGGGTGTCTGCCAACGCGCCTTCAGGGCGAGGGCGTTGACGAGCGCGAGGAGAGCGTCCTGCTGGATCTGCACGGGCAGCTTCTCGATCTGACCGCCCGTCGCCTCCTTCACCCAGGCGTCGATCTCGCCCTGGCTGTCCCGGCCGCCCTCGGCGAGGTGCCCGAACCCGATGTCCGGCAGCGCCTCCCGGTACGCCCGGTACACCGGCACCTGGCTCCACACCCGCGTGGCCACGCCCAGCGCATCGCTCACCGCGAGATCCCGGGCGACGGTCGTCACGGCCGCGGCGGCCTCGTCACCGGCGACCCCGAGCAGCCCCCGCAGCTCCTCCGCGGTCTCCCCGCGCGCCCCGGCCGCCACGGCCCCGAGCGCCAGCCACAGCCCGGCCGGCGAACAGACGAAGTCGCCCCCGTTCCCGCCCTCGCCCCCTGCGCCCAGTTCCCGTATCCACCGCTCGCCGAGCCCTCGCACCGCCCGCGCGTGTCCGACCAGCGCCACGTCCCGCCCCATATCCTGCCCCCATGAGTGTCGTGAAGATCAATGTACTGACCGTCCCCGCCGAACAGCGCGAGGTCCTGGAGAAGCGCTTCGCCGCCCGCGCGGGCGCCGTGGAGTCCTCCGACGGCTTCGAATGGTTCGAGCTCCTGCGCCCCGTCGAGGGCACCGACCAGTACCTCGTCTACACGCGCTGGCGTGACGAGGCGTCCTTCAACGCCTGGATGGAGGGCCCGATGAAGGCGGCCCACCAGGGCGCCGGCGCGGGCGGCGAGCGCCCGAAGCCCGCGGCGAGCGACTCCACCCTGTGGTCCTTCGAGGTCGTCCAGCAGGCCGCGCCCAAGCAGGGCTGACCTCACGGCAGCGCGCCCCGGCCGAAGTTCCGTCGCCGGGGCGCGCTGCCGGCCGCTCACCGCGTTCGACCTACCGGGTCACCGGCATTTCCGGCGAGCGCCGCTCCATCACGTATCCGACCACCATCGTCACCAGCACCAGCGCCCCCACTGCGGCCAACGGAGTCATGGAGGTCGCCAGCGCTCCTGCGATGATCACCAGCTGGACGACCCCTGCTGTCGCCAGCGCGCGCTCGACGGATCCACGACCACGGAACGCCCGGATGGCGCTGCCGCCACTCCACATGTTCAACGCCACCACCACCGCGCCCGCTGTCAGCGAGAGCGCGATGAATCCGCCGGCAGGCTTCGCCGAATCCTCGTCCTCGAGGCCGAAGCCATTGGCGATGACCGGGATCAGCACGAAGAAGTAGACCGCCGCCAGCAGCGCCTCGACGGCCAGCAGGGCAAGCAGGGGTACGAGGACGGCGACGCGGCTACCGTTCATGGACCATCTCCGGATGCCGGACCGCACAGAGTGACGCCTCCTGCGGCGCCAGGGGGACCACGGCCCGCGCGAGGCTCCGGTCCCCCTCGCGTCAGGGCCCGGTCGTCGTCGAAAGGTAGCGGGCGCGCATGGCGTCGCCGGCGGCGGGGCCCGCCGTGAAGACGTAGGCGTCGCTGTCGTCGAGGCGGTCTCCGGTCTTTGCGTCGATGACGACGGGTTCGACCTCTTCACCGGTCGCCCGGTGGACGAGGATCATGCTGCGCTCCTCGGGAGCCAGGCGGGCGTTGCCCCACGCCGCCAGCGCGACGATCACCGGGCGCAGGGAGCGGCCCAGCTCGGTCAGGACGTACTCGTGGCGCACGGGGTTGGTCTGGTAGGGGCGGCGCTCCAGCAGTCCGTCGGCGACCAGGGTCTTGAGGCGGACGGTGAGCATGCTGGAGGAGATGCCCAGGCTCTCCTGGAACTGGTCGAAGCGGGTGTAGCCGTCGAAGGCGTCGTGAAGGATCAGCAGCGTCCACCATTCCCCGACGTGCTGCACTGTCGTGGACAGTGGACATTCCCGGTCCTCGAGCCTCATCCGGCTTGCCATGGCGACCATCCCCAATGAGTTGCTGCTAAAGTCGAAGTCACTTGCTTCTATTTTAGCAGTCACTGCTGGATCCAGCAGTGACTCGCGAGACGGGACCGGAACCTCCTATGAGCACCCCTCTCGATGAATCCCTCGACGGTCGTCGCGCCCTGGTCACCGGTGGCACCAAGGGCAGCGGGGCCGCCATCGCCCGGCGGCTCGAGCAGGCCGGGGCCACCGTGCTGGTGACCGCCCGCAGCCGCCCTCGGGACACCGAGCCCAAGGCCTTCATCGCCGCCGACCTCGCCACACCCGAAGGCGCGGCCGCCGTGGTGGACGAGGCCCTCGACCGCCTGGGCGGTATCGACATCCTGGTCAACACCCTCGGCGGCTCGGCGGCCCCCGCCGGCGGCTTCGCCGCGCTCGGCGAGGACGACTGGGCCAACGAACTGAACGTCAACCTGCTGGCCGCCGTCCGGCTGGACCGCGGTCTGCTGCCCGGCATGATCGAGGCCCGCAAGGGCGCGATCGTGCACGTCACCTCTATCCAGCGCCGGATGCCGCTGTGGAACGGCACCCTGGCCTACGCCGCCGCCAAGGCCGCGCTGACCACCTACAGCAAAGGCCTCGCGAACCAGGTCGCGCCGTACGGGGTGCGCGTCAACACCGTCTCACCCGGCTTCGTGCAGACCACCGCCGCCGACGCCCTCGTCGACCGGATCGCCCAGGGCGACGGCATCACGACCGAAGCGGCACTCCAGAAGCTGATGGACTCCCTCGGCGGCATCCCCCTCGGCCGCCCCAACCGACCCGAGGAAGTGGCCGAACTGGTCGCCTTCCTGGTCTCCGACAGGGCCTCCGCCATCGTCGGCGCCGAGCACGTCATCGACGGCGGCACCATCCCCACCGTCTGAGACCCCACCCACCTGAAGCCTCACCCACCTGAAGCCTCACCCACGCAGAAGGCCCGCCATGGACGAGAACCAGCCCCGCACCATCGACCCCGCCACGCTCCCCGACGTGGTCACCCGCTACCTGGAAGCCCACCGCGTCCGTGACACGGCCACGGCCCTCACGGCCTTCGCCGGCGACGCGACGGTCGTCGACGACGGCCGGACCCACTACGGCACCGAGGCGATCGAGAAGTGGCTGAACCAGGCGGCCGGCGAGTTCACGTTCACCGTCGAGCTCACGCACGCCCAGCAGACGGACGACACCCACTTCACCGTCACCCAGCACCTCGAAGGCGACTTCCCCGGCGGCGTGGTCGACCTGCACTACCGCTTCGTTCTCACCGGCGGCCTCATCGAGCGGCTCGTCATCGAACCCTGACCCGGGAGCCCTGAGCCGGAAGCCGGAAGCCAAGAGCCATGAGTCATGAGCCGGAAGCCCGCGAGCCCCGAGCCCGGAACCCGCGAGCCATGTGCCGCGAGAGCCGATAACCCGTTCGCGCCAGGACGCGCGGATCAGGTACAGAGAACGGCATGACGACCTGGTCCGTGCGCCCCGAGCGCTACGACACCCCCGACGCCACCGCTCTGCGCCGTGACTACTACGACGAGGTCGCGAGCCGCTACTGGAAGCGGCCCGCAACCCGGGCGGAGATCGACGAGGGGCTCGCCGACGACGGGGTGGAGAGGCTTTCCGTGCCCACCGGGGAGTTCGTCGTCGGGCGGTACGACGGCAAGGCCGGGGCCTGCGGCGGGGTGCTCATGATGGACGCGGAGCACGCGGAGCTGACGCGGGTGTACGTGCGGCCCGGCTTCCGTGGCACGGGCGGCGGGCGTGCGCTGCTCGGTGTGCTGGAGGACGCGGCGCGGCGGCTCGGGGCGCGGCGGATGGTGCTCAACACCCGGCTGGACCTCGTCGAGGCGCGCGCGCTGTACGTGAGGAACGGTTACGCGGAGATCCCGGCGTACTGCGATGGCCCGTACATGGAGATCTGGTACGGCAAGGACCTGAAGAAACCGCAGGAACCGCAGAACCCGTAGGGGTGCGGGTGTTCCGGTGTGAACCGCGAGGCGCCGCACAACGCCGCTGATCCGAGCGGTGTGCGGCGCCCTTCGATCGGACTCAGTCGTCGATGCGGTCCATGACCTCACCCAGGTCCACGAACTTGAAGCCGGTCGCCTCGCGTTCGCCGTCCCCAGGGGTGTCGTGGCCGTCCTGGACGACGAGGAGACCGTGCGGGTAGCGCCTGCCGAGCGGGGCGTTGAGGACGGCGGCACCGTCGCACTCCTCGGAGCCGTCCAGGCTCACCGACGCGGCGGTGACGCGGAAGCCGCCCTCGTACTCGTTGCCGTCCGAGAGCTCGCGGTCGTAGAGGGCGAAGGTGTCGTCACCCTGGCTGGAGGCCAGCACGTAGCCGTCGCCGTCGGGTTCGGTGAGCAGGGCCAGTCCTTCGACGTCGGCCGCGAGGCGCTTGCCGCCGTAGCCGGGATCGGCGCCCGGGGTGCACTCCTCGGTCTCCTCGTCGTACGTCCCGGGGACGCCGAACTCGCGGACCTTGTCGAGGAGCTTCGGCCGGCCGGTGAGGTCGGCCCGGACGCGCCAGATGCCGACGTCCTCCTGACCCGCGTAGAGCATGCCGTTGGCCGGGTCGACCACCATGCCCTCGACCTGCGGCAGTTCGCCCGGTTCCGCGCACGGGGTCCAGGAGGTGCCGTTGGGCAGCCGGAAGGCGGACGGCAGTTCAATGGTGCGGATCTTGCGGTACGTGACCGTGCCGGCGGGCGTGGGGACGAGTTCGAGGAGCGCGACGTCGGTGCGGTTGCGGCGGCTTGCGAGGGCGTACGCACGGCTGGTCGCCGGGTCGGTCCAGGTGGCCAGGCCGTAGGCCGTGGTCTGCTCGTTGATCTCGTCCTGGTCCGCGGAGAAGACCGGCGGGGCGGACGGGTCGGTGATCTCGGTGAGGGGGGCGCCGCGACGGCCCGGGGCGGCGATGCGGTACACCCGCAGCCGGTCGTGCCCGCGGTCGGTGACGACGGCCAGATCGGCGCGCCCGCCCGACAGCCTCAGCCCGTGGACGAGGTCGACGTTGTTGAAACGCCCTGGCGCATCGTCCGGTCCGGGGGCGGGAGGCGCCGCGATCGACTGCACCGGCCGGGCGTCGAGGTCGTAGACCCGCAGTCCGCCCTCCTTCGCCGTGGCGATCACCAGACTCCGGTCGGGGTCGGCGGCGTTGCGCCAGATCGCCGGGTCGTCCGCGTTGGCGTTGCCGCCCGCCGCGTCGTCGTGGAGCGTGGGCGCCTCGGCCCGGGGCGTCACCGCCGGAAGCGCACGGGAGGAGTCGGCCTGCGCTCCTGCGGGCACCGCCGCGGTGGTGAGTGCGGCGAGCGCCGTACCGAGCACGAGCGCGGCGGACCGGACGGGGCGTTGCCGTCTCATGAAGTCTCCTCACGGTCGGGAACAGTGGATCACTGTCGGGAACATGGCAATTGCTGAGCGTGAGCGTCGAACGGCGGGATGGCGGCGCGGCGTACGGCGACGGTTGGACACATGTGCCGTTGATGAACGGACCGCGCGGCTGCAACGCGCCGTGATGTCAGGGCAGTTCGGAATGCGTCTCGCTCACGTCGTTCGTGTTCCCACACGTCGTTCGTCGTCCCACACGTGGGTCGTGCCCCCACACGTCCTTCGTGTCCCCTCACCTCCTCAGCGGGTGCTCCTGGTGCCACGCCTGGTGGTCGCGGTGCGGCTCGCCGCTGTACGGGCGTTCGCCGTCCGAACCGCACAGTTCGGCAGTGAGCTCCTTCACCAGCTGGATCAGGTCCGTGGGCCGGTCAGGGCCCCACCAGTCGCCGAGCAGCTCGGCCAGCGACTCCTCCCGGGCCGTCGCCAGTCTCGCCGCCGCCTCGTCACCCTTGTCGGTGAGGATCAGCGACAGCCCTTCACGCCGGGCCAGCCCTCGCTCCTCCACCTGCCGGGACGCCTGCGTGATCGTCTTCAGCGGTACGGGGGTGACGTCGACGAGCCGGGAAGGCTCGACCATGCCGTGCCGTCTGATGCGCAGCAGCAGCCAGCTCGCCGCCGGGATCAGGTCGAGACCGGCCTTCACGGTGAGCTTCACGTAGATCTCCTTGCGGCCCTCGCGCGACCCCAGCACCGACAGCGCGCGGGCGCACTCGTCGTACGAGGAGCGCTGGACGGGGTTGGAGGCGAGCGTCTCGCTGACCTCGGGCGCGGTGACGGAGCCGCGCAGCTTGTCCTCCTTCAGGTACCAGGCGGTGATGAACGCGACGAGGACGACCGCCGCCGCGTACAGGAAGACGTCCGTGATGGACGTGGAGAACGCCTGCAGGACGTCCGCCCGCAGGCCGGGTGGGAGCTCGGTGAGGGCCCGCGGATCGGCGGCGAGCTGATCGGGGCCGGTGCCGGGCGGGACCGGCCGTCCGGCGAAGACGTCGGCGAGGTTCTCCCTCAGCCGACTGGTGAAGAGGGTGCCGAAGAGCGCGACACCGAACGACGCCCCGATGGAACGGAAGAAGGTCGCCCCGGACGTCGCGACGCCGAGGTCCTCGTAACGCACGGCGTTCTGCACGACCAGCACGAGCACCTGCATGACGAGGCCGAGCCCGGCGCCGAAGACGAAGAAGTAGAGGCCCATCTCCCAGACCGGCGTGTTCACCTGCAGCTGGTGCAGCAGGAGCAGCCCGATCGCGGTGACGGCGGTACCGGCGATCGGGAAGACCTTCCACCGTCCCGTACGGCTGACGATCTGGCCGGATGCGGTGGAGGTGAGCAGCAGCCCGAACACCATCGGCAGCAGGTGCACACCGGACAGGGTCGGGGACACGCCCTGGACGATCTGCAGGAAGGTCGGCAGATAGGTCATCGCTCCGAACATCGCGAAGCCGACGACGAAGCTGATGACGGCGACGAGCGTGAAGGTGCGGACCCGGAAGAGCTTCAGCGGCAGCACGGGCTCGGCCGCGCGTCGCTCCGCGTACACGAACGCGACGAGCAGCACGGCCCCGAGGACGGCGAGGCCGATGATCTGTGCGGAGTCCCAGGCCCAGGTGGTGCCGCCGAGGGAGGCGACGAGGACCAGGCAGGTGGCGACCGACGCGATGAGGAACGTTCCGAGGTAGTCGATGGTGTGCCGGGCGGCGCGCACCGGGATGTGCAGCACGGCGGCGATGACGAAGAGGGCGACGACGCCGATGGGGATGTTGATGTAGAACACCCAGCGCCAGCTGAGGTGCTGGGTGAACAATCCGCCGAGCACCGGCCCGAGCACGCTCGACGCGCCGAAGACCACGCCGAACAGCCCTTGGTACCGGCCGCGCTCGCGCGGCGTGACGATGTCGCCGACGATCGCCATGGACAGCACGATGAGTCCGCCGCCGCCGAGGCCCTGGAGGGCGCGGAAGGCGATGAGCTGGAGCATGTCCTGCGCGATTCCGCAGAGGGCGGAGCCGATGAGGAAGATGACGATCGCGGCCTGGAAGAGCTTCTTGCGGCCGTACTGGTCGCCGAGCTTGCCCCAGAGCGGCGTGGCGGCGGTGGAGGCCAGTATGTAGGCGGTGACGACCCACGACAGATGCTCCAGGCCACCGAGTTCGCTGACGATGGTCGGCAGGGCGGTGGAGACGATGGTCTGGTCGAGCGCCGCGAGCAGCAGGCCGAGCAGCAGTGCGCCGATGGCGACGAGGACGGTCCTGCGGCTGCGTCCTGTGCCGGGTCCGGGTATCGGGGCGGGGTTCACATCCGGGTTGCCCGCATCCTGAGCCATGTGCACTCCTCGGGTCCGGTCCGCCGGTTCGTCGTACACCGGGTTCGTCGTACGCCAGGTCCCTTTTGCCCCTCTCGTATGTCACCCCATGTCCTCCCATCCTGAACTTTTCGTCCCGTAATGGCCTGCCGAGGCGAGGGGCGGGACGGGGACGCGGCGTCGCACGGCTGGACAGGGGCTGCATAATCGGCGGCAGCGCAAGGGGAGGGAAGCCACCATGACGGGACGGGCATGTCCTGAATGCGGTACGCCGCCGACGGAGGTGTGCGGCTGCGCGATGCGGGCCGAGCGCTCGGCCGGCCGCTCCGCGGAGATCGCGGAGGCGGAGGACTTCGATCCGCTGCGCATCAGGCCGTACGTGACGCTGGGGTCGCCGCCGGAGGCATCGGGCCCGCCGCCCGAGTCGCTTGCGGCGGGGCAGTCGGGTCCGGGTCCGGACACGTCCATGGACGGCCCGGCCACGCAGGAGATCGTGTACGAGTACGAGCTCACCGCTCCGGCCGCCGGCCCCGTGCCCGACGGTCCTGTGCGACGGCGCGGCCCCGGTGTGCTCATCGCGGCCGCGGCCGTGGTGGCCGTGCTCGGGACCGCCGCGTTCGCGGGCGGGCTGCTGAGCGCGGACGAGGGCGGGGAGAGGGCGCTGCCCGACATCGAGACGATGGAGCCGTTCCTGAGCGGCGTACCGGAAGCGTCCGTGGACCCCTCGGCGTCGAAGAAGGCGAGTCCGTCGCCGTCCGCATCGGCCTCGGCATCGGCGTCCGTCCCGGCATCGCCTTCGGGTACGGCCTCGGCATCGGGGACCGCGGTCGCCGCCGCACCCGGCTCGCCGTCCACCACGACGCGCGCGACCGGCCAGGTGTCGCAGAGCCCCGCCACCTCCGCCGCGCCGCTCACGCTCCGCCCGGGCGACAACGGCGCGGAGGTCGTCGAGCTCCAGGAACGCCTCGACCAGATCCGGCTCTACGACGGCCCGCCGCACGGCCACTACGACGGCCGCGTCGAGGACGCCGTCGCCACGTACCAGCAGTACCGGGGCATCGACAGCGACCCCGAAGGCGTCTACGGCCCGGCCACGCGCCGCGCCCTGGAGGCGGACACGGAGTACCCGTACGACGGCGGCAGCTGGGACGACGACGACGACTGGAACGACAACGGCGGCGGCCGCGGCGACTGACGCCGCGACTGACGCGTGGGGATGTGCCCGGTACCGGGCACATCCCCAGCCCGTCCCGGCCACCCACCAGGCCCGTACGGGGCCCGCCGGACCGTCCAGGCCACCCATCCGGCCCGCCCCGGGCCGACCGGACCGTCCCGGCCACACACCCGGACCGTCCACACGCCACCGCGCCACTCATCCAGCCCGCCCCGGGCCGCCGGACCGTCCCGGCCACACCAAGCCCGTCCGCGGCCCGCCGGGCGTCGAGGCCACCCATCCGGCCCGCCCCGGCCGGCACGGCCGTCCCGACCACACACCAGGCCCTCGCGGAACACACCGGACCCTCCAGGCCGCCCACACGCCACCGCGCCACTCATCCAGCCCGCCCCGGGCCGCCGGACCGTCCCGGCCGCACCGAGCCCGTCCGCGGCCCGCCGGGCGTCCAGGCCACACTCATCCAGCCCGTCCGGCGCTTGAGGAAGGACACCCCGGCCACCCACATGGCACCGGACACGCCCCAGCGGGCCTGGGGGCTCGCCCCCAGTTCGGGAAGGGGCGGGGAGGGGAAAGGGCCCCGCGCAGCGGCCCGCACACCCGCCTCCGCACCGCCGCGACTGGCGCCGGAACCACTTTGTTTTGTATCGTACAAAAACAAAGTGGTTCCCGCTCGCACTCCCTGACCGGCGGGCGGGGACCACTCTGGTCCATTACGCCCCCGCAGCTGGAGCAACGCCGATGCCGGCCACCCCCACCCCGTCCGTAGTGACCACCCGCGCCCTCCTGCTCGACATGGACGGCACCCTCGTCAATTCGGACGCCGTCGTGGAGCGCGTCTGGCGCGGCTGGGCCGTGCGGCACGGGTTCGACCCCGACGAGACGCTCAAGGTCGTCCACGGCCGCCAGGGCCACGCCACGATGGCCCTCCTGCTGCCGGACCGCCCGATGGCGGAGAACCACGCCGAGAACCGCGAGCTGCTCGACCAGGAGACCGCCGACGTCGACGGCGTCGTCCCGATCACGGGCGCGCCCGCGTTCATGGCCGCCATCGCCGCGCTCCCGCACGCGCTCGTCACCTCGGCCGACGAGGCCCTCGCCCAGGCCCGGATGGGCGCCGCGGGGCTGCCCATGCCGGGGACGCGGGTGACCGCGGAGCGGGTCGGGGTCAGCAAGCCGGACCCGGAGGGCTTTCTGAAGGGTGCCGCGGAACTGGGCTTCGCCCCGGCGGACTGCGTGGCGTTCGAGGACTCGGAGGCGGGCATCACGGCGGCCCGTGCCGCCGGCATGCGGGTCGTCGGTGTCGGGCCGCGCGCGGCGGCGTTCGGGCCGGACGTGCACGTCCAGGACCTGACCGAGATACGGGTGGAGACGGCGGACGACGGCTCGATCCGCCTCCACGTTCGAGCCTGACCCCCGCACCGCCAGGCACCCGCGGAAACGTGCGGCGCCGCCAGGCACCCGCGGAAACGTGCGGCGCCGCCAGGCACCCCGCGGCAAGCGCATCCCCCGCCGCCGGGCGCCCCGCCTGTCCGTCCTCGAACGACGGACCGGCCGACGTCGCGGCCCCGTCAGGTCCAGGTCAGCCCGCGATCGCCTCGTACAGGCTGAACCCCGCCAGCGCCAGCATCAGCGCCGCCGCCACCTTCGTGATCAGCCGTAGCGGCACGTACTTCATCAGCGTCCTGCCGCCCACGATGCCGAGCCCGGCCACCGCCCACAGCGCCAGCACCGCACCGAGGCCCACCGACAGCGGGTTGTCGTAGCGGGCGGCCAGGTTCGCGGTCATGATCTGCGTCAGGTCGCCGAACTCCGCGACCAGGATCAGCATGAAGCCCGCGCCGGAGACCTTCCAGAAGGACTGGTCGGCCGGCGCCTTGATCGACTCCTCGTCGTCGTCGTCCTTCTTCAGCAGCAGCATCGCCGCGCCCGCGAGGAAGAGAACACCGACGACCGCCTGCACCAGCCGGTGGGGCAGCAGCGTCAGCACACTGCCCGCCGCGATCGCGAGCGCGACGTGCACGGCGAAGGCCGCCGCGACCCCGGCGAAGACGTACGAGGCCCGGTAGCGCGTTCCGAGCATGAGCCCGGCCAGGGCCGTCTTGTCGGGGAGTTCGGCGAGAAAGACGACGCCGAAGGTGATCGCCATGATCGTGAAGCTCAACACGGGTGAGGTTTCCTCAATCGGTGGGGCGCCGCCGCACCGAGAGACCTGACCGATTTCCGTTTCCGGGGTCGCTTCGGCTCGGCAGCACCATGAATGGACATGGTCACTGCTGGCCGAAGGTCTCGCTGGCAGGCCATCGGTGATGACGGCCGCCTCCGGGCGCCGGCCGAGACGAGCTCGGCAGTATGTCGACGTTCCGGCGAAGAGCTACTCCCCTTCTGCGTCCACAAGAGTACGTCACGCCCGCACCACCCCGTCAGGGACCTTGGTCCCGAGACCGGGACAGCCCGGTACCGGGACCGGGACCGGCCCACCACGGAGACAGCCCGGCACCGGAACCGGCACCGTCAGTCCCGGTGCAGCCGCCCCCGCGCCACCAGCTCCAGCACCAGCGCCACCGCGACCGCCTGCACCGCCATCAGCCCCACCAGCACGAACAGCTGCACCGCCCCCGCCTCCAGCGGTGACGCCCCGCCCAGCAGCATCCCCACGAACGCGCCCGGCAGCGTGACCAGGCCCACCGTCCTGGTCTGGTCGAGGCCCGGCAGCAGCGCGTCGGACGCCGCCTCCCGCGCCACCTCCATCCGGGCGTCCCGGTCGGGCAGGCCCAGTGCCATCCCCGCCTCCACCTCGCCGTGCCGGGTGGCGAGCTCGTCGAGCGCGCGCCGGCCGCCGAGGACCGTCGCGGTGAGCGCCCCGCCGATGAGGATCCCGGTGACCGGGATGAGCGCGATGCCCTTGACCGGTACGAGTCCGGTGAGCAGCAGCGCGCCGACGACCGGGGCGACGCCCGCGCCGATCGGGAGCGCCGTGCGCCACCAGGTGCCGTTCGGGGTGATGCGGCGCCCCGCGGTGCGCACGGCGACGGCGTACATCAGCAGCAGGAAGGCGAGCAGCAGCGGTACGGAGTGCACCACCCAGCCGATGACGAGGGAGACCGCGGCGAGTTGGGCCGCGGCGCGCACCCCCGCCACGGCGATCTCGCGGGCGCGCCCCGGGCCTAGGTGGGCGACGGCCGCGACGGTGGCCGCGACGGCCAGAAGTACGGCGAGGACGACCCCGAACGTGACGTTGACCGGCAGCAACACGCACCAACCCTAAGCGGTGCGAGCCGATGTGCCGGGGCGTCAGGACTCCAGCAAGGGTCGTGGTGCGGATCGTGCTGCGGATTTCGGCCACGGCGTCAGAACCCTTGATGTGACGTGTCCATGCCGCCACTCTGTTACCTGGCGCCCATCCCCAGGAAACCTGGCGCCGCCACGATGGCGCGGGCCCTGCCGCCAGGGCCTGCAACCGGCCAACCCCACCCACCCCCACGGGAGTTCGCATGTCAGGTGTCTACGCGCGTCGAGTGCCCCGCACCGCCGTGCTCGCCGCATCCGCCGCGCTTGCCTGCGCCACCACTCTGCTCAGCGCCCCCGCCGCCAGCGCCGCTCCGCCCACCCCGGTCAGCGCCTCCACCGCCCGTACCTACCTGAGCTCGCTCACCGTCAAGGCGGAAGGTTCCTCCAGCGGCTACAGCCGCGACCTGTTCCCCCACTGGATCACCCAGTCGGGCTCGTGCAACACGCGTGAGGTCGTCCTCAAGCGCGACGGCTCGAACGTGGTCCAGGACTCCAGCTGCGCGGCCGTGAGCGGCAGTTGGTACTCCCCGTACGACGGCGCCACCTGGACCGCGGCCTCCGACGTCGACATCGACCACATCGTCCCGCTCGCCGAGGCCTGGCGCTCCGGCGCCAACTCCTGGTCCACCTCCTCGCGCCAGGCCTTCGCCAACGACCTGACGCGGCCGCAGCTGATCGCCGTCACGGACAACGTGAACCAGTCCAAGGGCGACCAGGACCCGGCGGAGTGGATGCCGTCGGTCACCTCCTACCGGTGCTACTACGCCCGCATGTGGGTGCACACGAAGTACTACTGGAACCTGTCGGTGGACTCCGCCGAGAAGTCCGCGCTGCAGTCCGTCCTCAACGGCTGCTGACCTGTTAATTCCGTCAGGAACCGCGCTACCCTCCCCCGTCGTTCCGTACCGTGCGGGGGCGACCCGTACGGGGGCGACGGAGGAGGGCACATGGCAGCCGGGCTGCGCCTGGGACCAATGCTGCGGTACGTCGACTGGGAAACCGGCGACCGCGCGACCGTATGGATCGAGGCCGACCGGCCCTGCACGGCCGAGGTGCGCTGCGCCACGGACGGGGCCGGCGGCTCGGTGCGTACGTTCCAGATCGAGGGCCATCACTACGCCCTGATCCCCGTGACCGGCCTGACCCCGGGCTCGTCGACGGCGTACGAGGTCCTGCTGGACGGCCGCCGCGTCTGGCCGCTCGAGGACTCCGGCTACCCCGAGAGCACGATCCACACCCCCTCGGTCCCCGCCGAAGAGGTGCGGATCACCTTCGGCTCCTGCCGCTGGGCGGCGCCGCCGGCCGACGAGCACGACCCGATCGGCCCCGACGCACTGGACGCCCTCGCCGCCCGGCTGGCCGCCGACCCGGCCGCGGAGCGCCCCGACGTGCTGCTACTGCTCGGCGACCAGGTGTACGGGGACGCCACGTCCAAGGCCACCCGGCGCTGGCTGGCCGCCCGGCGCGATCTGGGCGAGCCGCCCGGCGCGGAGGTCGCCGACTACGAGGAGTACACCCGGCTGTACGACGAGTCCTGGCTGGACCCCGAGGTCCGCTGGCTGCTGTCCACCGTCCCCAGCTGCATGATCTTCGACGACCACGATGTGATCGACGACTGGAACACCAGCGCGTCCTGGCAGGCCGAGATGCGGGCCACGGCCTGGTGGCAGCAGCGGGTGCTCAGCGGCCTGATGTCGTACTGGGTCTACCAGCACCTGGGCAATCTCTCCCCGTCGGAACTGGACGCGGACCCGGTCTACGCGGCCGTACGGGACACACCGGACGGAACCGACGTGCTGCGGCGCTTCGCCGCGGGGGCCGACGCCGACCCGACCGCCGTCCGATGGAGTTACCGGCGCGACTTCGGCAGGACCCGGCTGCTCATGGTCGACACCCGCGCCGGGCGCGTCCTGGACGAGAACAAGCGGGCGATGCTCGACCAGGACGAGGCGCGCTGGCTCCGCGACCAGGCTCTGCAGCCCGGTGCGTACGACCACCTCCTCATCGGCAGCTCGCTGCCCTGGCTGCTGCCGCCCCTCATCCACGACGCGGAGAGCTGGAACGCGGCCCTGTGCCGGGGCGAGCGGGGCCCGCGGTGGGCGCGGTTCGGCGAAGACGTGCGCAGACGGGCGGATCTGGAGCACTGGGCGGCGTTCCCGGGATCGTTCGAGAAGCTGACCGCACTGATCGCGGAAGCCGGCAGCGGCCCGGCGGCGCCGGCGACGGTGTGCGTCCTGTCCGGGGACGTCCACCACGCCTACGTGGCGGAGCCCGAGTGGCCCGACGGGGCCCCCGACGCGCGGGTGCTGCAACTGACCTGCTCCCCCGTCCACAACGCGATCCACTCGTCGGTGCGACTCGGTTTCCGCTTCGGCTGGAGCAGGTCGGGGCGGCGGCTCGGCCACGCGCTGGCCCGGCACGGGCGGGCGGGGCGACCGGTGATCGACTGGCGGCGGACCGGTGGGCCGTGGTTCGGGAACCAGCTCATGACGCTGGCCCTGCGCGGGCGTTCGGCGGAGCTCCGGCTCGACCAGGCGCGGGATGACGGCGGGCGGGCGGGCCGCAAGCGGACGGACGGGACGCAAGGAGACTCCACGCGGACGGAGGGGACGCGGGCGGATCATGCCCATACGCGCCTCGTGACCGTGGACGAGCGGAACCTGACGAATGGTCCGTGACTCTGCCCACACCGGGACCTGATGCACACCCCGGCTCTTCGGCTCCCGCCGGGGCAACGGCATGATGATGCGGACGATCCACTTCCCGCACCTCACACCCCCCACATTTGTCCCGGGAGTCACTGTCTTGTCCGCAGTTCGGCATGCGATAGCCCTGGTCGGCGCTGGTCCTCGTGGCACCTCGGTCCTCGAAAGACTCTGCGCCTCCGTGCCCGAACTGGCCCCGGACACCCCGCTGACCGTTCATGTCGTCGACCCGGCACCCGCCGGTCCCGGCCAGGTGTGGCGCACGGACCAGCCCGCCGAGCTGCTGATGAACACGGTCGCGTCCCAGGTGACCCTCTTCACCGACGGGAGCGTCGGCTGCGAGGGCCCGATACGCACGGGGCCGAGCCTGTACGAGTGGGCCGCGACGCGGGAGAGCGAGGAGCGGCTCGGTCCTGACGACTATCCGACGCGGGCCGGCTACGGCCGCTACCTGGAGTGGGCGTTCCGCAGGACCGTCGAGCAGGCGCCGCAGACGGTCCGCGTGGAGGTGCACCGGGCGCGGGCGGTGCGGCTCGACGAGACCGAGGACGGCTCGCAGCGCGTGACGCTCGACGACGGCACGGTCCTGGCCGGCCTGAGCGCGGTGGTGCTGGCGCAGGGGCATCTGCCGGTCGCGCCCGGGGCCACGTCCGCCCGCCTCGGCGCGTACGCGGAGCGGCACGGGCTGCGGTACTTCTCCCCCGCCAACCCGGCCGACCTGGACCTCTCCGCGATCGCCCCGGGGGAGAAGGTCCTGCTGCGCGGACTCGGCCTGAACTTCTTCGACCACATGGCGCTGCTGACCACCGGCCGCGGCGGTGAGTTCGTACGGGTCGGGGAGCGCGTGGCGTACCGGCCGTCGGGGCGGGAGCCGCGCCTGTACGCCGGCTCGCGGCGCGGGATCCCCTACCAGGCGCGCGGGGACAACGCGAAGGGCGCGTCGGGCCGCCACCACCCGCTGGTGCTCACGCCGGACCTGATCGCGGTCTTCCGCAAGCGCGCGGACGCGGGCGATCCGCCGGACTTCCTGGGCGAGATATGGCCGCTGGTCGCCAAGGAGGTGGAGACGGTCTACTACGAGGCGCTGTTCTCGGCGCGCCCCGGGCCGGGCGAGCGGCTGCCGGGCTTCCGGGTGCGCTTCCTGGACGCCCCGCACGGCAGCCCCGAGGAGGCGGCGGTCCTGGACGCGTACGGCTGCGCGAAGGCCGACCGCTGGTCCTGGGAGCGCCTGTCGTATCCGCACGGAGGTCAGAGCTTCGCCGGCCCCGCGGAGTTCCGCGCCTGGCTCCTCGACCATCTGCGGCACGACGCCGAGCACGCTGCACTCGGCAATGTGGCGGGCCCGGTCAAGGCGGCGCTCGACGTCCTGCGCGACGTGCGCAACGAGGTGCGGCAGATCGTGGACCACGCCGGGCTGTCCGGGACCTCGCGGCGCGACCACCTGGACCGCTGGTACACGCCGCTGAACGCGTTCCTCTCCATCGGCCCGCCGCGCCGCCGCATCGAGGAGATGGCCGCGCTGATCGAGGCCGGGGTGCTGGAGGTGGTCGGCCCGCGGATGACCGTACGGACGGAGGGCGGGCTCTTCACGGCCGGCTCCCCCGATGTGCCCGGGTCGGACGTGTCGGCGACGGCGCTGGTCGAGGCCCGGCTTCCGGAGACCGACCTGCGGCGCAGCCGCGACGAGTTGCTCGCGCGGCTGCTGCGGACGGGCCAGTGCCGGCCGCACGCCGTCGGCGGCTACGAGACCGGGGGCGTGGACGTGACGGAACGGCCGTACCGCCTCATAGACCGTCAGGGACGGCCGCATCCTCGCCGGTTCGCGCTCGGCGTGCCGACGGAGGGGGTGCACTGGGTGACCGCGGCCGGGGCGCGGCCGGGGGTGGACTCGGTGACGCTGTCGGACGCGGACGCGGTGGCGAGGGCGGTGCTCCGGACCATGTCTCCCCGGTGTGAAATCCGCATGAGAAGCGGCCACCGGCCAAATGTTGAACTTGCAAGCATTGATTAGGTCCGCCTGACTTGAGGGCTCGTCGGTTCACGTCCCCAGACCGAAGGAGTCCCCCATGGCCCCTCGTGGCCTTTCCTCACGTCTCGACCAGGCCCAGCCGTACGCGCTCGGCCTCTTCCGCATCGCCGTCGGCCTTCTCTTCGCCGCCCACGATCGACGGTCCACGGGGTTGTCCGTCCCCCGGTGCGCGCCACCGGGTCGACCGCACCTGGGCGCCCGCACCGGGACACCCTTCCGCCGGTCCGGGATCCCGGGCTCGTCGGCCCGCGGAGCCCCGGGTCGGCCTGAGGAGCCGGCTCGTGAGCGGTCGGCCGGCGAGCGCCTCGCGTCTGCATCGCCGTGGGCCCGGCCCGGCACCGGTCCGGGCCCACGGGCGTCTTCCCTGTACACCCCCCGGCTTGCCCTCACCCTGCCGGTCCGGTCGCCGGGCGCAGGCGTACGCTGTACAGCTGTCATGCCGCTCCTGCCGCTCCCCTGCGACGTCGCGGCGTTCTTTCGCGGAATCGGGGAGTCCAGGTGCTCGACAGCGTGGGGATGCTGACCGGTAGTCCCTGGATCTACGCCGTGGTGGCCCTCTCCGTACTCCTCGACGTCTTTCTGCCGGTGCTGCCGAGCGGCGTGCTGGTGATCACAGCGGCCACGGCCGCCGCGGCCGGATCGACAGCCGCCGCCGGGTCGGCGACCGCGGCCGCCGAAAAGATGCCACCGCAGGAAGTGCCCTCGCTCCTGGCGCTGCTGCTCTGCGCGACCACCGCTTCCGTGCTCGGCGACCTCGTCGCGTACCACCTCGCCTGGCGCGGCGGTGCCCGGCTGGACCGCGCGATCGCCCGGTCGCGGCGCCTGACCACTGCGCAGGAACATCTCGGCGCAGCACTGGGCCACCGATGCGGCGGCCTGCTCGTGGTCATCGCCCGCTTCGCCCCGGGAGGCCGCTCGGCCGTCTCGCTGGGCGCGGGCGCCGCGCACCGCAGGGTGCGGGAATTCCTGCCCTGGTCCGCGCTCGCGGCCGTGGCGTGGGCGGGCTACAGCGTCGGCCTCGGTTACTTCGGCGGCCAGTGGCTGGGCATGACCTGGGTGGGCGCGGCGGTGTCGGTCCTCGCCCTCTGCGCGGCGGGCTCGCTCGCCGCTTACGTCATCCGGCGTCCACGGGCTCCGGAACGCGCTTAGCCCCGCCGGCTCCGCGCACCTCCAGCCCGTCGAGCAGCGCGCGGGTCGCCTCCGCTATCTCCTCGACGGCGCGCTCGAACACCTCCCGGTTGTGCGCGGCGGGCGCCCGGAAGCCGGACACCTTCCGTACGTACTGCAGGGCGGCGGCCCTGACGTCGTCCTCGGTCGCCTCGTGCGGGAGGACGGGCGGACGGAGGGTCTTGATGCTGCGGCACATGACTCCAGTGTGGGCCACGCCACCGACAACGCGCCCGGCTTCGACGGCACCCCGGTCCACTCGCGGGCATCCCGGGACACTCGCCGGCACCCCGGTCCACAGCGTCCAGCACATCCAGCGACGCCGTCCCGGGCGTGGCATTGACGACGGCACCCGCCCGATCCACGGACCGGGCGAGGGGCCGGCCGCGTCCTGTACGGAACGCCGTCAGGCCGCGTCCGCGATGACGGGAGCCAAGGCACTGGCACCCGCGCCCGCGTCGGCCTCGACCGCCGCGGCCCACTCCACCAGCAGCCTCTCGTAGCGCGCCTCGTCCACGGCGGACAGCCGACCGCCGGAACGGGCCCACAGCGCACGAATCTCCGCATTCACCACGGCAGCGGACCGCACGGAACCAGGCTTGCGAGGGTTGGGGAACATGGGTACAAGGCTACGGCTCCCCACTGACAACCTGCACCCGTAGTGTGGGTGCGGTGACGGAGACCATAGTTTTCGACATCGGGGGGACGCTCGTCCGCGACGACCGCTACTGGGCCTCCTGGGCCGACTGGCTCGATGTCCCCCGGCACACCCTCGCCGCACTCGTCGGCGCTGTCACCGCCCAGGGCCGCGACAGCGCGGACGCCCTGCGGCTGTTGCGGCCCGGTATCGACATCGGCGCCGAGTACCGCGCCCGCGAGGCCGCCGGCCGCGGCGAGCAGCTCACCGAGGACGACCTCTACGACGACGTGCGCCCGGCACTGACCGCCATCCGCGCCCGCGGTATCCGCGTCGTCGTCGCCGGCAACCAGACCGCGAAGGCCGGCCGGCTCCTGCGCTCCCTGGACATCCCCGCGGACCTGGTGGCCACCTCCGACGAATGGGGCGTCGCCAAGCCCGCTCCCGAGTTCTTCGCCCACGTCCTCACCGTCGCTCGGGCCGCCCCGCACGAGACCGTTCACGTCGGCGACCACCCGGTCAACGACGTCTTCCCCGCCAAACGGGCGGGGCTGCGCACCGCGCATCTCCGCCGTGGCGCATGGGGTCATCTGTGGGCCGACGATCCCGAGGTGATCGCGGCGGCGGACTGGCGCATCGACTCGCTGACCGATCTCGCGGAACTCGTCGACTGACACGACGGTCGGGCTCCCGGCGCGGACCTCGGCAGGCCCCGACGGGCGGCGCGGAGCGACTAGGTTGGGGCAGGTGACCGACCCCTGGAACCCCGCCGGCCCCGGAGTCCTCCGCCTCCCCTCCGGCCGCCTCGTCCGCGGCCGCGCCCTCCGCCGCCCTCTCCCGCCCGGCCTCCCGCCGACGTACGCCCTGCACCTGTACGGCAGGAAGCCCCCGGAGGTCCCCTGGGCGGCCAACTGGCTCCGCTGGCCCGACTTCCGGCTCCCCAGCGACCCCGCCGACGCCCGGAACCTCCTCCACGAGGCGTGGACCCGCGCCGCCACCGAGCGCGTCGAGGTCGCCTGCGGCGGCGGCCGCGGCCGCACCGGCACGGCCCTCGCCTGTCTCGCGGTCCTGGACGCGGTCCCCGCCACCGAGGCGGTGGCGTTCGTCCGGCGCCACTACAACCGCCGGGCCGTCGAAACTCCCTGGCAGCGGCGGTACGTCCGGCGTTTCGAGGCGGACGCCCCGTCCCCGGGCCGCTGAACCGCGCGGGAGTTCGTCCGGATCCTCCCAACGGGCCCGGTCGAAGCGCCCCTTGTCCGGACCGCCGAGGCGGCCCGTTCCAAGCCGACCGCGCCCGCCGGGCGTTCAGCCTCGGTACCGGAGCCGAACCGGCACACCTCCGGCGCCCTTGGAGGCGCCTCACCGGCGGTGAGCCTCGGCGTCTCAGCGGAACTCGTGAATCACCTGGATCTCACCGACGATATGGGCGTTGAACTCGTCGAGTTCCTCGGCCGGCACCCACAGTTCGAGGATCGTCCGCCCGCCGGCCTGCTGGACGGGGTACCGGCTCAAGAACTCCGACTCCACCTCGAAACGCGTGACGAACCCGGCGCCGTCGTGCTTCACGTTCCAGTCCCTCGCGATCTTGATCGCGTAGTCCTCGTCGAGAACCGGGTAGAAGATCGGCTGCTCGGGCAACCGGGGCGGCCAGGCACGCCAGTTCAGCTCTCGTACCAGGTCCAGCTCCTTGGGGCCGGTGGGGCGCCACAGGGTCGTCGTCGCTTGCCGGCTGGTCATGCGGATCGCTCTCTGCACGTGGGAAGCCGCCGATGCGGCTGGTTCGGGAGACCCGAGGTTACCGGCACCGCGGACTCGGCGACCAAGCGGTTTCCGCAAGGGCCACGGCGTGACGAGCCGTTAGCCGGCAGACGGCGATCACAGGTCACAGGTCACAGGTCACAGGTCACAGGTCACGGAAAAGTACCAAGCATGATCGCCTCGGGAGCTCTGACGTACGGTTCTGCAAGAGCCGGAAGCTGGGAACCCCCGGCTGCTCGCCCCCTGACGTGAAGTGCTCCCCTCAGACCCCATAGGCGTCCGTAACGCGGGCTCCTAGAAGGATGCCCGCATGGTCTTGTCCGTCGCCGCGACACCGTCCCGCCTCTGGACCAGGAACTTCAGCCTCTATTTCACCGCCCGCATCGTGGCGATGCTGGGCGACGCGATGATCCCGGTCGCGATGGCGGTCGTGATGCTCTCGCTCGGGTACGGGGTGAGCGGCGTCGGGTTCGCGCTCGCCGCCTGGATGGGGGCGTTCGCGCTCTTCGTCGTGTTCGGCGGGGTGTTTTCGGACCGGTTCCATCCCAGGCCGCTCATGATCGGCGCGGACGCGGTCCGGTGCGTGATCCAGGGCACGCTCGCGGCGTATCTCTGGTTCGGCCACCCGCCGTTGTGGTTCATCATCGGCGGGGCGCTGCTCGGCGGGATCGCGACCGCGATGTTCCACCCGGGCCTCTCCAGCCTGGTGCCGCAGATCGCCTCCGACCCTCACCAGGCCAACGGGGTGCTGCGGGTGAGCCAAGGGATGTCCACGATGGCCGGGCCCGCGCTCGCCGGGACGCTCGTCGCCACCACCTCTGCGGCCTGGGTGTTCGCGGTGAACGCGGCCACCTTCGCCGTCAGCGGGATCTGCCTGGCGGCCCTGCGGCTGCCCCCGTCCGAGGTGGACCGGTCGGAGTCGACGCTCGCGAACCTGCGTACCGGCTGGGACGAGTTCCGTTCCCGCTCCTGGCTGTGGTCGGTCATCCTGATCTGGTGGGTGCTGGGAGTCTTCGTCTGGGGCCCGCTCACACCGCTCGGCGCGGCCTCCATCATCGCCGAGCACGGCAAGGCGGCGTTCGGCTACGCCGAGGGCGCCTTCGGGGCCGGCTGCGTCCTCGGCGGCCTGGTCGCGATCCGGGTCCGCCCGTCCCGCCCGCTCTTGGGCGGCGCGCTCGCGATGTTCCTGTTCCCGCTGATGCCGCTGGCTGCGGCCCTGGTCCCCTCCTTGCCGCTGCTCATGCTCGGGTATGCGGTGAGCGGAGTCGGCTGGGCGTTCTGGGGCGTCCAGTGGGCCACCACGGTACAGACCCAGGTCCCCGAGGACCGCCTCAACCGGGTGGCCGCCTACGAGGTCGCCGGCTCGATCCTCGCCGTCCCGTTCGGCCAGGCGACAGCCGGCCCCGCCAGCAACCTCTTCGGCGTCCACCAACTCCTGCTGGTCGCCGCGCTGATCAGCCTCTGCTGCGCCATCGCCCTCATCGTCGTCCACCCCATCCGCCGCCTCACCCGCATACCCGCGCGATCGGCCACGGTGGTGGACGTGCGCAGCCGGCCCTCCGACCGGACGCGGAGAATCGACGTCGGCACGCACAAAGACCCTCAGCCTTGATCAGCTGAGGGCCTTCTCACCGATGGGCACGGACGGGTCCGCGCCGCAGGCATCCGCTCCGTACATCCCCAGACCGTGGTGGCGACAGCAACCGCCCACCTCCGCCTGGGGAGGAGCGGCCTCGGAGGCCGTACGCGCGACCCGGGCGGTACGGCGCCGAACCTGCGCTCCGACTCCACGGCGGAAGGTCCCCCCTCCCCCCTCGCACCGAAGGACCACGTGCGCCGGCCGAACCGGGCGCGCACGCAACACCTCCTCCGCCCGGTACAGAGCACCCCGTGTGAGACTCACGGGCCGGGCAGAGAGCGCGACTTCACCTCCGCCGAGTTCAGCTCCGGCTCGCCCCGGCCCCGTCCTCCCCGTACGGCACCGGTTGGCCCGTGAACGCGTCCAGAAGGACACGGTCGCCAACCGGCCGGTCCAGCTTCACGGTCATCTCCTTGCCGCGCAGTTCCGCGGTACAGGGACCGTCCTTCGTCCCGACGACGGATGCGGACAGCACCACGCTGCCGTCCGTCTCCAGCACATCCACGGCGGGGCCGTCGTCGCAGGCTCCATGGGTGGCCACCACCGTGACGGACCGGCCGTCCCCGGCCACCCCCACCAACCGGCCGAGCGGCGCCAGCTCGTCGGTGGGCACCTCACCGGCCGGCTCGATCGGCGGCTGGGGAAATTCCGACGGGCTGAGAGCGACCCGCTTGAGCGGGGTGTCATAGCCCTCCAGCGTGAACAGCCAGGCCGGGACGGTCGCCGGGCCACGGCTGGTGGCCAGGGCCATCACGCCCAGCTTTACCCCGCTCACGGTGAGATGCGGTCCGTCCTTGCTGCCGCCGGCCAGGCTCTCGAACGCCTCCCGAGCATCCATCAGCGGCAGCGTGACCGAGCCTCCGCTCTTCCACTTCACCTGCCCGTCCTTCTGCGGGGTGGCAGGAAGCTCGCCGCTGAGGACGAGGTTCCGGGCCCCGTACGCGAGCTTGTCGGCCTCGTTGCGGAAGGCGTTCTCGGGCAGCAGTACCGCCTCCCCCATCGGGTAGTAGCCCTTGCCCCACACCTCGGCGGCCTTGGAGCCGTCCCAGGCATCGGCCACCTGCCGGGCGCGGACCTTCGACTCCGGCGCCGGGTCGGTGCCGCGGACCTGAGTGCCGCGCCCACCGGCCCTCTCACTGCCGCAGTCGGCGACGGCACCGGTCGCGAAGGTGCACAAGGCGACGACGACGGCCAGATTGACGGCACCGCGTGCGGTGTACGTACGCATGGGTCCCCCCGGGGGCTGGCAGTGGCGAGTGGAGGTGAGGGGTGAGGGGTGAGGGGTGGAAGCCGAACCACCCCTGTGACGCGCCGACCCCGGTCCGGGTTCCTCGATGGCGGCGGAATTTCGGGGCCTCGAGAGCGGAGGTCGGCGGAGTTTCACCGGGTGCTCCCACCCGTGAGCGCTCTCGGAATCCGTCGTGGCGGCTGTCGCCGTGGGTTCACCTCCCCCACCGACCGCGGTCGAACGGCCGCGACCGGCCGACTCGGTGAGGGGCCGTCGGCATGTCCAGCCACCGTGACGGCCCGTTGTTCCCCGCGGCTCTACGGTCGAGCGGGTACGCGAGGGGAATGGACAGTCACTGGCGGGCCGCCCTCGGTCGCCCTGCCACGGCGCGCGGACGGCCGGCCCGCAGACGACCCGACGCCGTCGGGCCCACTCACTCTGTGCGTCCGAGCTCCCGACTCGTCGTCATGCAGGACACGATGCGCCGGTGGGAATCTGCTGCCTGCCGTCCTGGTGGTGCCAGGACCGATGTCGGCCTTGCGAGGCGGACGTGAGCCCGGCTCGCTCGGCCGGGTCTCGCCCATGACGGTCTGCCGTCCCGCGGAGCCGGGCCCGGAACGGTCACGAAGACAGGGAGTGTCGGGCCCGGCGGCGAGCGGAGCCTTGCGCGGCGAGCGGGAGCCGTACGCGGCAGGCGCGAGCAGCCGCCCCGGTGAAGCAGGGACGGCATGTGGGGCATGTGGTCAGATGCCGAACTCCTGCGGGGACAGGCCGAGCACCGAGCAGGCCTCACGCAGGACCTGCTCCTCGGCCGGCGCGACGAATCCGTCCGCACCGGCGACGACGAAGCCGGTCTGTACGACCGCCCTCGCCTCCGTCGGCTTCTTCGCCGCCTTGGCGATCTCCTGCATGACCTCCGCCTTGCCCTGCTGGAAGTCGAGCGCCAGCTGGTCGACGTGCTTGTTGAACCGCTGCCGGAGCTGGTCGGGCGGGAAGTTCTGCAGAACGTCGTTGTTCAGGATCAGCGACTCCACATGCTGCCGCTCGGCCGGGTCGACATGCCCGTCCGCGGCCGCGACCAGGGCGCACATCGCCATGCTGGCGTCCCGGTAGGCGCCGCTCTTCAGCTCCGCCTTGAGGGAGGTGAGCTGGGACTTGAGCGAGTTCACCAGCTGAGCCCGCGACCCGGCGGCGGATCCCGCACCCGGCCGCCCATGTCCGCCAGAGCTCCGCGTCCCCTGCGACTGCTGCTGCAGATTCTTGGCCTGGTCCTTGATCCGATCCCACATCGCCACGCGTGCCACCTCGGCTTCTGCCCATGTCGTTCCGGTCGTTCGCGCACATTCCGCGCGTTCCTCTATCAACGCCTCACGGCCCTCCGAAGTTCCGCAGCCGGCCTGTCCGCGCCCGGTGAGCGAGGGACGGGCGTCAAGCACACCCGACGCCAGTCACCGAAGTGGTGAAGAAACGATCAAGGCTCGGATTCCCGTCTCTCCACCGGTGACCTGGGCCGTCGTCGTGCCTCACGCACGGGGACCGGACCGCAAGTTCGAGCGCGGCCCGCCATCGTGGAAGCGAAGGAGCGGATGTGGCTCACCCTCCGCCCCCTCGCCCGAGAGACAGGTGGTGCCTGCGGACAACAGCCGGAAACGGGCTCCGAGGCCGTCGTCAGTCGACAAAGCCGCGTCGGGCTCAGAGGGAGCGCGTAGGCAGCTCGGCTGTTGGGCCCAACGCCCGTGCAGGTCGCGCGCGACCTCGGTTCGCTCGGCCGCACCTGCGGAGCCGAGGTCGGCGTAGGGGCCCTCGCCGCTGGCTCTGGCTTCTGGCCACGGCCCCTGGGATGCGCCACCAACGTGACGACCACGAAGGCTGCAACTATCGCCAACGGGAACTTCTGGTCCCGCCCGCTCCGGCCCCGTCGCGACCCCCTCCGCGGCGGGGCCTCCCAATGCCGACACGCGACCGAAACGATGGGCTCACCCAGCGGGGAAGGTGAGCCGCAGAACGATCTCGCCGTCGTCGATCTCCCCGGTGGGCTCGAACCCGAACTTCTGGTAGAAGGGCCACGGTTCGCCGTCGCCGGGCTCGTAGCTGGTCAGCAGCTCGGTGGCGCCGTCCGCGCGAACCAGGGCGGCGATCTGCGTGAGCGCCTCTCGGCCGATCCCTCGCTTCTGGTACCGCTTGTCGACGAGGAGGCGCCAGAGGAAGTGCTGCCCTTTGAAAGGACCGGCCGGCGGTTTCCACGACAGCATCACGAAGCCGACTGGCTCCTCGCCGCGGTACACCGCGCGGTACCAGGGATTGGCCTCCGGCGTCTTTGCCGCCTCCTTGAGCGACTTGGACACTGAGGCGACGAACTGCTTCTGGTCACGTCGGACGCGGAGGGCACGAACGGCATCCCGGTTGTCGTCGGTGATCTCCCGTAGGTGCACGCCTGGGGATTTCATGGCACACCCCTTCCTGCATCCGGCAACTGCGCCATCCGGGCCGACGTGAAGAGCCGCCACAGGGCGGCATTCCCTTGTGCGTACGCGTTGCCGAGGACGCCAGGTCGGACGTCTTCGCAGCGTATTCGACACAGGCGATCTCGAGCGGGACTGGCACGCCGGGCTGTGACCGCGTCCGAGGCAGCTCCCGGTTAAGTGCAACGCGGCCTGAGGTGGCGATGCTCACGCCGAGAGCCCAGAGCCCTCTGCCGGCGGTTGGACACCGCACCAGTTCGGAAGGGTGCCGCCGTGCCCGTGGGCTGATCAGGCGGAACGCTGACCTGCCGCTGTTCAGGTCGTCGGCCGTGGTTCCCCGTGGGACCCCGCCTCTGCCTCTCCCCTGGCGCAGGTGTGGCACAGTCCTGCGCCTTCCGGGCCCTGCAGCTCGTCGTCCCGCTCCAGGACCAAGCCGGCCGGGCTTTCCCGAAGCCCGTTGCTCTCTTCGAGGTGCAGATGACTGCCGTCGGGTGTGCCGTCCCTGGCAAGGACCAGCAGATGGACGGCCGGAGCGCGGAGTCAGCAGCGTTGGCCGCGATGACGACCTCGCCGGGGAAGGCGCGAACTGTGATCTCTGCGCCGTCCTCCCAGGTGAAGACCCACGGCACGCCATCCGTGTTCACGGTCATCTGTGTAGTGGCAGGTGGGGATGTGTCTGGCTGATGTGACATGCGGTCATCCTGGATGACCTTCTTCCGCTTCTCAGACGAGTTGATCGCGAGGAGTGGATCGCTCTTCGACCCGAGAAGGACCATCGTCGACAGCCCGTGACTCCTATGTGGCAATGGTCCCGTCTGGGTTCACTGACCGCCGCTGGTCCCGGCATGGATCCTCGTCAGCGCAAACACGATCAGGAGGTCGAGCGTCATCACGACGATGGACCAGACCGGGTAGTACGGAACGAACATGAACTGGGTGATCAGGCTGATCGCTGCCACGGCTGCACCGACCCCGCGACCCCAGCTCTTGTTGGCCAAAACCCCCAGGCCGGCAATGACGAGCGCCACTCCGACCAAAAGGTGAATCCAGCCCCAGGCGGTCAGGTCGAACCGGTAGGTGTACTGGGACGCGGCGAACACGGTGTCCCGTGCGATCCCGGCTGCGCCCATAAGAATGCTGAGCGGCCCGCTGAGCATCAGCATGATCGCGGCGAACATGGACGCGCCGCTGATCATTTCGCTGCTGCCAGGCTCCCCGTGGCCTTGCTGTGTATTGCCCGGCATCGCTGTCATGGCCGCCGCCCTCCTGTACACAGCGCGGTCACCGACGCACACTGCGTGCGAAGCAGCCACGCTCCCTGACAGCATCTCCGCAATCCTGCGGCTCCGCGACTGCAACCCGCCTCACCGCCGACATCGTCTCCACGCGCATCAGGCAGAACACCCTGCGCGAAGCTGTCAGCCGCATGGACCCCTGTGCGGAGTCCCCGCGGTAGGTCGTGCCACGTCCGATCCCCTTGACCTCGGTCCGCAGGCAATGTGGCGGCACGCGCTCGCCGAGGCTGACCGGGTCTCGTACCGGACGGCGCCGACAGCATGCACGGTCACGACGACGTTCCCGCAGGCACCTCCCCAGTTGGAAGATCCGTACCGGATCCTGCCTGACCTGGCGTAACGATGACCTGTGCGCTCGGCGGCACTCGCCGACGGTCCCAGCTGTTGTCGCGCCGGACGCGGCGCTTGGCTTCCACATCGCGAAGGACCGGGCATGATCGTGGAGAGCCATGTGCATCGCAATCGTCGGATGGAACCCGGCGAGCTCCATCTGACAGAAGTCCACTGCTTCTCCGAGGGCAGCCCACTGCCCGCAGCAAGCACCTTCGCATCGGCCGGCCGGCTCGGCCTCCTCGTGCAGCCGATCGCGTAGGAACTCCAGCAGGTCATCGCCCATGAGCCGGATACTCGCCGACGGGGCGCCCGCCTGACACCCGCTTGCGGAGCGACGTGGGGCGAGTTGGGCCCTGACCTGCGGCAGGACGACTTCGTGGATGCTGACCGTTGTCGCTGCCGGCCACCGCAGTTCCCCGTGGCTCCCCGCCCGATCTGGCGCGGTTGTGGCACGTCGTAGCTCCTCAACGGCGGCCCAGGCGGGGTCGCCGACCTACGCGCGCCGGCATAGCCAGTTCGGCCCGCAGCGCGTCTTCCAGCGCTGAAAGGTCATCCTCCACACCCTGGAGTGGCCACTCGTCCGCCGTTGAGGAGTCGTCGAAGATCAC
Organism: Streptomyces sp. NPDC002133; assembly: GCF_040296405.1. Taxonomy (NCBI): domain Bacteria; kingdom Bacillati; phylum Actinomycetota; class Actinomycetes; order Kitasatosporales; family Streptomycetaceae; genus Streptomyces; species Streptomyces sp. NPDC002133. Next base: position 59,352 of record NZ_JBEOXF010000034.1, read on the forward strand.
TGTCTGGGCGTGAAGCAGGGCACGGTGCACGTCACCCACAGCGGAACGAACCTCGTCGCCAGATATGAGAGACGCCTCGACGATCCACTTGTAAGCGGTCGACCGGTTGTCGAGCAGCTTCCCGTCGTCCTCGTCCTTCATGACGGAGGCCAACGAGTCATGCCAGCCGTAGAGCCTGATCAAGAGGTCCCTGTACAGGCCCTTCTTGTCATCCAGCCAGCGCACCTGTTCCGCATGTGCTCGTTGCTCCTGCTGGATACGCATCTGTCCGCGCTGAGCAAGCCATGCGCCTGCAAAGCCAGTCACAGCTCCCACCGTTGTGCCCACAAGTCCGACCAGTGCTGCTTCCATGACAGCTTCCTAGCAGAAGACTGACTCTGCGAGCAGAGAAAAATCAAGGTCGGTGGAGTCTGATTCGAAAATCCAACACTTCCGCAGCTCAGGCCAGTTCCACTGACTGCAGGGACACTTGATACCCGAGCATGTTGAGCCGGCTGACCAGTCGGCGGGTTCGGCGCGCGCGGCCGGTTCGCTGGAGGAAGTAGTCCGCTCCGAGATCGTGGTACTCGGCGTCGTTGGTGAGCATGTGCCAGATCGAGGTCAAGATCGTGTGCCCGACGGCGACCATGGCTCGCTTCTTGCCGCGGCGGATCGCGATCCGTTTGTAGCGGGACGCCAGGGAGGTGTCCTTGCTCCGGGCCGCGGCGGTGGCTGCGAGGCCGAGCGCGTTCTTCAGCCACGGATCACCCGGCCGGGACTTGCCGGAGGTGTGCTTGCCGGCGGACTCGTGGTTACCCGGACACATCCCGGCCCACGAGGCGAGCTGGGCGGCCGAGGGGAAGCGGGCCTGGCGAAGCCCGGCCCGGAGGGGTGGCGAAGACAGGGAGCGTGGGGCCCGGCGCTGCGGGCTCAGCCGAACCAGACCACCAGGCGGACGTTCTCGTCCCCGTGGACGGTTGCCAGTTCGCGCATCGCCGCCCAAACCGGACCCCAACTGCCGTCCGGCGGGGCGAACATCCGGGGCGTGAGGACCACGGGGCGGTACACGGCGCCGTTCAGGTGGACCTCGCCGCCCTGTGGCCACTCCGGTGGCATCAGATCCTCGCCGAAGATCTCTTCCGCCGCGTCGAGTACCTCGATCGGCGTCCAGGCCACGTTGTGCAGGGCGAGCTCGCCGTCCGGGCCCGGCCGCCATTCGCCGATGCGGTTCCAGTCGGGACCGTCGCAGAGAGGCTCGTCCCAGTTGACCGTCGCGATCTCGGCCCAGGTGGCGTACGAGTGGCTGTGGTGCAGTTCACCGCACGTCTTCGGAACCGGTTCCGTGGCGTCGTTCGGAACTCCCCGTTGGTCGAACAGCGCCCGTGCCACACCGAGGCCCCCACCCTTACCGAAGAGACACTCCCAGGCCAAACGCTGCCGCCCGAGCCCGAAGTCCAGCAGATCGAGCTCGGTCTCCCAACGACCGCCGGGCTCACGTACCTCGATCACACCGTCGATGTCCGCCCCCATGGCGACGATCATAGATGGCCCACCGGTGATCCAGAGGAAACGCCCTGGGGCAGTCGTCCTGGTCAAAACGTGGTTCCCTCGCCCATCAACCCAAGCCGTAGGCGTGCGGTCGGCGGCCGGGCCGGAGCGGTCCCATGGTGGTGGAACGCGTACCGGCCCCGCCGCTGTCCTTGGCTGACCGCTACTGCCCGGTCGTGTGGTGGCACGCAAGGGCAGGGCGGCAAAACTCTGTTGCGGACGGGGTACAGGTCGGCTTCGATCGCGACCATGACCGACGGTGCCGCAATCGACGTCGCCGACGACCAGATCCTCGCACAGCAGATCATCCACGGGCTCGTGGTGATCCGAGAACACCTCGGCTGCTCGCTCCATGAGGCGCTGGATGTCTTTGCTGCCCGGTACGAGGTGCTGCGCGTCGAGCGCCCTGATGACTTCGTGTGCAGTCGTGACGAATACGGGGTCGGTTTCTACTCGTGAGGGTGCGCCGGCCACCGATGAGGCATTGCGGCTGAGCGCCTCGATACGAACGGGCTGCAAGGTCATTGCGGTCCGGGACGCCGGTCATGAGGTGTTCGGGGGCCATTGCCGGTCGGCTGCGGTTGCGGCGGTTGCTGTACTCCGCTGCTGTCCAGCAGGATCCGTGACCGGGGCAGGCGCTTGTTGCCACCAGTGACCGTGCGTGTTCGCCCTTCCTTTCTGCCCTCACGTCGGCGGCATCGGCTGCTGAGGCGCTGCACCGGGAGAGGAGGGCGTGTGCTGCGCGGCATGCCTTCCCCTGATTGCCAGCCAGAGATCGAAACGGTCGTCACCGTCGTCGAGACGTCGGCCAGTGACTCGCATGACCTTGTCGAGGCGGTTGCGGACGGTGTGCCGGTGGACACCGAGTCGCCGGCTCGTCTCGTCCCAGGAGCCGGCGGTGTCCAACCAGGTCGCAAGCGTGGCCACCAGGTCGCCGGACGGATCGGCATCGTCGAGTGCCCCGAGCACGGCGTCCGCGTATCCGCTGAGCACAGAGCGGTTGCCGAGCTCCAGCAGCAGCTGTCCGGACCTGTTCGCCTGCGCTTCCACCGGACGCCCCGCGATTCGGCTTATTCCCAGCAGGCCCCGGGCTTGTCGAAGCGAGGAGGCAGCCGACTCCGGCGGGACGGAGGGTCCGATACCTGTCGGGAAGCCCGGAGCAAACCGGTTGAGGGCTTCCAGTACGTCCAGATCGCCGCCGACGACGGCTTCGACCACGCCGCCCGTGACCCGCGCCAGGCCACCCGGCACGGCGAGCGCCAAATCTGCCACCACATCATCCGCGTCGGCTGTGGGCTCAATGGCGATACCGCGCACGGCGTCGGTGGCGAGGCCGGCCGCAGCAAGGAGATCGCGGACCTGCTCGGCCGTCGTACCTTCGGTCAGGAGCCGCCCGAGGAGGGCGGAGCGACGCCTTCGACCGGGCTCGTCCGCCAGGTGCCGCCGTTCCAGCTCCAGTGACAGGAGAGAGACCAGCCCCGAGGCGAGCAGGCGCGTGGCCGGGTCCATTTCGCCGGTCAGCATCAGCAGGCCGCGCAGGCGCTGGGCACCGAGAGGCTGCACCTCCACGTGCGCGCTGTGGACGATGCTGGTTCCGCTGCCGAGCAGACCCCGGACAGCGACCCGCTGGATCAGGTCTCCGCCGGCCTCCAGCGCAGCTTCGGTGCCCCGCCCCACCGAGGCGATGATCCGGCCCAATGGATCGGTGACCGCCGCGCCCACGCCGGTGGCCTGCGCCCACGCCTCCAAGATGGCCGTCAGTCCGCGGCCCGACGCAGCGGCGGCAGTCAGTCGACGCTGAGCCTCGTATGCGCGCTCCAGGGCGAGACGCTGTTCAGCTGCCCGGGCAGCGAACACGGCCTTGGTGATCGCGATGAACGGGACCTCATGAGGCACGGTGAGCAGCGGAAGCCCTGTCTCCTGGGCGGCTTCGACCAACGGCGCCGGGGCCTCTTGGTAGGGCAGCTCGTGTCCCAGTCCGAGCCCCAGGCAGCTGGCTCCACCTGCATCAACGTCATGAACGTAGGCCCGACACGCACCGCGGTCCATGGGTAGCAGCAGTCCAATGGTCATGAGGAGCTCACCGCCTTGGAGCCAGGCCCCGGGGCGGAGCAGTTCTGAGACGTGAGCGGCCTCGATGGGGCGATCCAGACGATCCCGGGCAGCCACAACCGAGAGGCGGAGGTCAGGCACGTCGAGCAGGTCGACGATACGGAAGGGCATGGACACATTGTCCATCCGTTCCGAGCAGATTCGCCCTGCAGTCGATCGTCATACACTTTTCAACCACATATGTTCGATGCATTTCCGACCGCCTGCCTCCCGAGGAGGACCCATGGACGACGCAAAGTCCGCTTCTGGCTCCGGGGTCATCGAAGTGCGCTCCATCGACTACGTGCCGGCGCGTGAGCGGCACGGCCGAGTGTGGCACCAGGGGCCGTTCTGGTTCACGGGCAACTTCGTGCTCACGACGATGGTCACCGGTTTTCTCGGCCCGGCCCTTGGGCTGAGCCTGGGCTGGTCGATCGCGGCTGTCGTCCTCGGTGCCGGCTTCGGCACCTTCTTCATGGCGTTCCATGCCAACCAAGGCCCGCGGATGGGTCTGCCGCAGATGATCCAGTCCCGGGCACAGTTCGGCACCCGGGGGGCGATAGTGCCCTTCACCGCTGTGGTGTTCGTTTACATCGGCTTCAACGTGTTCAACGTCGTGCTGGCCACGCAAGGTCTGCAGACCGTACTGCCCGGTGGCACGACGCTGTGGTACGCAATCCTCATCGGCCTGGCCATCGTCCTGGCGGTGGTCGGCTACGACCTCCTGCACCTGGTGCAACGCTGGCTGACCTACCTGCTCATTGTGGTGTTCGGCATCCTGACGGTCGGCGCACTGGTGAACCTGGACACCAATACGCCGCATGCCGCCAATGGCGGCAGCTCCTGGACGGCATTCCTGGTGGTCTTCTCCGCCGCTGCCGGCTACCAGATCAGCTACGCGGTGTATGTCTCCGACTACTCCCGCTACCTGCCGGCGAGCGTCTCCGCCAAGAAGGTCATCTGGTGGACCTACGCGGGAGCGGCGGGCTCTGCCGTCTGGCTGATGTCGCTTGGCGCCCTGCTCGCCTCTGCACTTCCCAACCCGGACGCGATCGCCGGCATTCGCCAAGTCGGCAACGACATCCTGCCCGGATTCGGCACCTTCGCGGTCGTCATCTCGTCTCTGGCACTGATCACCATCATGGCTGTCAACGCCTACGGAGCGATGCTCACCACCACCAGCGCGGTGGACGCCTTCAAGAAGGTGAAGCCGACCATCCGTGCCCGGGTCGCCGGCATTGTGGCCATCGAACTGGTTGTTTTCGGGGTGGCCCTGGCTCTTCCGGCGGACTATCTCGGCAGCTTCAACAACTTCGTGCTGCTGATGCTGTACTTCCTGATCCCGTGGACCGCGGTCAACCTCGTGGACTTCTACTTCGTGCGGCGAGGTCACTACGCCATCACCGCCATCTTCGACCCGCGGGGCATCTACGGGCGCTGGTCCTGGCGTGGCCTGACGGCCTACACCGTCGGCCTGGCCGCGATGCTCCCCTTCTTCGCCACCTCCTTCTACACCGGCCCGGTCACCAAGGCTCTGGGCGGCGCCGATGTCTCCTTCGTTGTGGGCCTCGCGGTGGCAGGCCTGCTGTATTACGTGCTCAGCCGTGGTCTGGACATGCGCGCCGAGAAAGCAGCCGTAGCCGCCAGTGAGCATGAGCTGAATGGCGAGGATGCCGCTGCAGCCCCGGCGGGGGTGTGACATGAGTGCGGTACCCACCCGTGGTGTCACTCCCGTCGCCTGCTGCCAGCTCACTCTCTCCGTCGGCGACCTGGACGGCAACCGTGCTGCCGCGAAGCAAGCGATCGAACGCGCTGCCGCGTCCGGGGCAAAGGTCGTAGTGCTGCCTGAACTTGCCAACAGCGGCTACGTGTTCCGCGACATGGCGGAGGCGTCGGAGCTCGCCGAACCGTTCGACGGTCCCACCGTCACCGGCTGGACCGCGATGGCGCGTCGCCACGACCTGATTGTGGTCGGCGGGATCTGCGAGCGCGACGAGGGGGGGCGCCTGCGTAGTTCGGCCGTCCTCGTCGACGCCGACGGCGTACGCGCCCTCTACCGCAAGGCCCACCTGTGGGATGCCGAGAAGACCATCTTCGAGCCCGGCGCGGAGCTACCGCCCGTCGTCGACACGGCAGTGGGGCGGATCGGCGTGCTGGTCTGCTACGACTTGGAATTCCCGGAGTGGGTCCGTACCGTCGCCCTGCGCGGCGCCGACCTGCTCTGCGCCCCGGTGAACTGGCCACTGTTTCCGCGCCCCGAAGGGGAGCGCCCGGCCGAGGTGGTGCGCGTGCAGGCGAACGCAGCGGTCAACCGCATGTTCGTCGCCGCATGCGACCGCACCGGAGTCGAGCGCGGCGTGTCCTGGACCGGCGGGTCGGTGATTGCAGACCCCGACGGCCACCCGGCTGCCGGCCCCCTGCCTGCTTACGAGGAAGGCATGGTGCTCGCCAAGTGCAAGCTCGGTGACGCCAGGGACAAGCGCCTCAGCCCCCGCAACGACGTGTTCGCCGACCGTCGGCCCGACCTGTACCGCTCGATTCTGCAGTCAGTGGACAGGACGGATTCTCGGACGAGCTAGTGGAAGCGCCCTGCATGACCAGGCCGGCAGGTGCAGCCGTCGGGAGCTGGGGAGCCGCAGGGCGACAGCGCGAGGACCTTGCGGCGGCTGCCAGGGCTCTGGACGGCTCCGTGGCGCGTTCACGGGGGGCCTTCGAGTCTCCTCTGCACCGGGAAATGCTGAGGGAGTCGGCGAATCTCGTGAAGGCTCGAATGCGCGACGAAGGACGTGAGGTAGGGCGCCGCCAGGTCGAGGAGGTCGGGGCAGGGCCAACTTTGCCCGTCCCATTGGCAGTCGCCCCTGTTGTCCCAGGGGAGCTCGGGATCGTCGGCAGCAGGGCTGAGCACATGCCGGGCCAGGACGTCCTGCCCCGTCGGGCACGCAGCGGGCACGGGTCAGGACTTTCCGTCGACAGACGTCTCTTGGTCGAAAACACGCTGGCACTCAGCGACAACTGCCTGCCACCAAGGTCCTCCAGGCGGCCGTGGCGGCGGTCAACAACGACGGGCCCGGTCCCGACCCGCATGTCCCGTGAGCTCCCCGTCTGCACGTACCTGGAGCTCTGATACCGGAACTCCCACCCGAAGCGGTGTTCCTTCACCAGGACGACTACAGCGGTCACGCCCTCTTCCGGAGGGTACGGCTGCATCTGGGCGAGATGGGCGTTAACGATCCGTCGGGCTTGCTCGGCTGTGTTGGGCCGCTCAGGGCTGCGGCCGTGCGTCAGGCCGTCGGCGGCCACTGAACACTGCGGCTGTCCATGCCCGTTGATGTCAGCGGTGGATGTCAGCGCAGGGCCGCAGCCTGCGCGGCCAGTCCGGCGGTCAGGTTGCGCCGGTAGACCGACTTGGTCGCACCGAGAGAGCGAGTGCGGCACCTGCAGATAGTTGCGGTAGTGGACGCTGCCGCCGACCGTGGCCTGACACCCGAGCCGCCGCGCTCGCGCCGGCCACAACACACATACTCAAGATCGCTTAGGCCACGGGCCACGGTGGCACAGCCGCGAGCGGCCGCCGGGCACGCCGCCCGGCCGCGTACCCCCCGATCCCCAGGCCGATCCCGACCAGGGTCAGCACGACCCCGAGGACCCCGAGCGCCACCAACACCGCCGGCGCAGTGAAACCCTTCTGCACTCGCCCGAGCACCCCGGATGCCGCGACGCTGCCCGACTGCTCGTCGAGGAAGAACCGCGAGTCGTTCGAGTTCCCGCGGTGGTCGCCCAGCAGGAACAACCGCCCGTCCGGCACCTGCACGTCGTACGGTCCGGTTGCCGGATTCACTTCGCCGCGCATCACATACGGTTCGTCGACCGGCTTCCCGTTCACCGTGATCCGATTTCCGTCGCACACCACGTGATCGCCGCCCATCCCGATGACCCGCTGCAGGACCGGACCGCCCTGATAGCGATCGGGCACATGGACGAGTACGACATCACCCCTGCGTATCTCGCCCGCGTCGATGCGCTCGATGACCAGCCGCGCGCCCGGGCGGTACGTGGGCTCCATCGCCTCGCTCATGACGGTGACCCCCTGGTAATTCGTGAGGAAGTACCCGATGCCCCCCAGCGCCAGGACCAGCCCGAGTGGCACCAGTACCCAGGCCGCGACTCCCAGCCCGCTGCCCACTCGCCGCTGCTGCATGAACGCTCCTTCCCTTGAGCCGCCCGAGGCCGGGCGGACCAGCAGAGGCTAAGCGGTCTCGGGGCGGGAACGCACCTCAAGGTTGTGCCGCGACGCAGCGCGCCCAGGGGTCTTCCTCAGGCTTGTTGAGCCCCTCTTGAAGGAAAGGCAGCCACCAAACGCAATAGACGACCTCCTGCGAGTCTTGACCGTATGCGCTAACCCTGCCGGCGGCTGGAATCTTAGAAATAAGGCTGCACACGGATTTATTGATGAAGTGTCAGTTCCGGCTGCTGCCGCTGTGTTGCAGGTGGCGCTCTATATGTGGCCCCTGTACGGCCGGGACGGCCAAGGGCCGAAGGACAGCTCTCCGGAGAACCGACCAGCGGGCCAATGAACACGCAGTGACAGCGCGCCCAGCCGGTAGGCAGCATCAAAACGAGGTCAGTGGAGCGGGTTCGGCCGGTGGCCTGCCTGGGCTGGAGTCGAGCATGATCAGGAGGCCCTGTTCCGGCCGACGAAGTCGGGCGGCCCTTGGCCTGCCCGCCAATGTGCCCGATTGGCCCCTTGATCTTGCTCGGCGCGGGTCCCGGATCGGGGAGGTGGTCTACGAGGAGTATCTACTGGCCGCCGTCATCCTTGGCTCGTCCCCGTGCCGGCTTGTGCACTTGGTGGCGTTCTGCGGTCACTCGACGGTCGTTGCTCTCTGGTGATGGGTGGTCTCGCCATGTGCGCAGCTTCTTCGGATTCCGCCGGCCGAAAGGGGCGGCCTCCCAAGGGAGGCGTCCGCCGGGCTGCGCGCCGAGTTCAGCGCGTGGGGCGGGCCTACGCACGCGCAAGGGACGACCTGGATCAACCGGGCCGAGTTGGCCGCCGCCGACTCGTGCGCATGTGACGCCCGGTGCGGCCGCTTGCTGTGCTCTTTTACCAGGGCCGTCGCCGGCTGCCAAGCCCCGAGACGTCGGGGTGTGACGGACCCGGCGCGGCGGTGTTTACTCGAAACATGGGACACCCGGAGCAGGGGCCAAGCCACGTCGTCCGGAAAGGCCCGGGCTGCGCGGTTCGCGGGACGAGTTCCGTGAGGTGAAGGGTCGTCCCACGCCCGATCACTCTTTCACCGAGGAGAATTCTCATGACGCGCACCTCTCGGAAACGGCGTCTTACGATGCTTGCCCTTTCAACCGCACTGGCCACAGGTGGCGCACTGCTGCCTGCCAGCGCATTTGCCGTGCCTCCGCCGCCACCCGAGAGCGTAGCGATGGCGGTGGAGCGGGACGGCAGCACCGACTGGAAGGAAAGGAGTGACGGGAAAGGTTAAAGAAGTCAAAGGATGTGCGCGGCATCTGCAGCGGCATGTGTGGCAGCGCAGCTCAGTCGGGCAGCCGCTCGTTCATCCGCTGCATCGCATCGGCCGCAAGGCGGGGGAGTTCGGCCTTGTTCTCGGCTGGTCCCGCGACAGCGGCGTACAGGACGACTTCGCCCTTCCGGGCTGTCAGTGCGATATAGGAGTAGTTCGCCTTCTTTCCCACTGCGTCGCGGGTCGTCTTGCCCTCCTCGGAAATCACATCATCCAAGCCGGAGACCTTTGGAGCCGGCCCCTCACGGACATCCTCATAGCGGGATTTGGCGATCCGTTGCACAGGGCATCGATGGATCGTGTCTTCGATATCGTCCATGTACGCCTCAGCCGTGGCCGCGTTCTTGAAAGCGCGCGCGTCGGAGATCGCAAGCAGGGTGTCCGCGTCGCGCTGGGCGGCGCGTTGCAGGGCTACAAGTGTGCCGGGTCGGCTGCCCCGTTCGGTCAGCTCGCAGTCCTTCCGTGCCAACAGTTCTCCCGTGTCGTACTTGTCGCCGAGATCGGCAAAGCCAGGGCCCCAGTCGGCGGCTGTCGCAGCTGCACCTGTCACGAGCTGGTGCGCTTCTGCGGGCGACCTGCTTGGAGTACCACCGCTGCTGAGCAGCAGCCCCAGCACGAGCCCTGTCACGACTACCACGCTGGCGACGGCCAAAGTCAGGAATCGCTGCGAGCGCCACCTCAACCTGCGCTGCCTGATGTCAGGAGGGCCGGGGGCATCTCCCGGCGGAGGTGTGATGGACAGCGGACCGCTCGGCGGTCCGCCCGGCGGTTGGGAACTCATATATTTCCCCTACCCGCCAGGGGCAAAGGGGCAACAGCGCTTCGCCCACCGGACGAGTGCAACAGGTGAGGGGGCCGCGCCGGTCCTACGACTCACGTACTCGGAAGCACCCCCAGCATGACCCACGCGGGCTTGACGAATGCCTGCGCCCACGTGGCACCGGGCATGACCCTGGCTGCATCACCACTGATCTCGCGGAAATGCTCGCCGACGGCGGCCAGAGCATCACAGACCTGGCCACGCTGCGAGATCAGGTTGGTTCGGGCCGGTGGCCTCCACGGCCACGGCCTGGCGTCTGCTCGCCGACATCGACCACGCAGTGCTTGCCCGGCTGCGCACCGCCCGCGCCGCGGCGCGGGAGACGGCCTGGCTGCAGGCCGCCGAGACCGGAGAGGGCATACCCGCCGCACGGGCCGGCGGCCGGGAACTTCGATCTGGCACGCGGGACAAAGATTGACACGGCCTTCCGCGATGAGACAGCCACCCCAGTGTCCAGTGGTGCCGGGATCGGTCACCTCACGTGCTTGACGTCGGCGCCCCGACGGGCAATCGATCAGCGGCCCGATGTGTGGGCGAGGTCTGCTTCGGCCCAGAGGACCTTGCCGTCCTGCGCCGGGCGGGTGCCCCATCGACGGGACAGCTGGGCGACCATGGCGAGTCCGCGGCCGTGTTCGTCGACGGGGCGCGCGCTACGCATGGGCGGGGGGCAAATGTCGGCATCGGACACTTCGACGGTCAGGACCTCGTGTTGGATCAGACGCAGGCGAATCGGGCCGTCGCTGTGGCGGACGGCGTTGGTGACCAGTTCGCTGACGATCAGCTTCATGGAGCCCTCGAGAGCTTCCAGGCCCCATGCGGCCAGCTGACCGGCGGCGAGGTTTTGGGCGCGGTGGAGGACGGTGCCGTCACTGGCCAGGGTCCAGGAGGCGACCTGGGCCGGGCTGAGTGTGCGGGTGCGGACCAGGAGCAGGCTGGTGTCGTCGCACGCCGCCTGATCCTCGACGGGTGCCATCGCGCGGGTGCAGAGCTCCTCCAGGGACAGCTCCGGTTGGGCGAGGGCGGTGCCCAGGCGGTGCATGCCGTGCTCGATGTCGTGGTCACGGGTCTCGATCAGGCCGTCGGTGTACAGGGCGATAAGACTTCCCTCGGGCAGTTCCAGCTCCATGGCCTCGAAAAAGACCCCTAGCCCGATGCCGAGCGGAACCCCGGTGGGAAGGTCGGGGAAGGTCACCTTGCCCTGCGGGTCGATGATCGCGGGCGGGGGGTGCCCGGCGGCTGCCATGGTGCACCGGCGGGTGACCGGGTCGTAGACGGCATACAGACAAGTGGCTCCCACCACCGCGGTGCCCTGGTCGGGGGCGTCGGCGTCTGCTTCCGCCAGTCGCTGGACCGTGTCGTCGAGGCGGGCCAGCAGTTCGTCGGGGGGCAGCTCCATGTCGGCGAGCGTGCGGATCGCGGTGCGGAGCCTGCCCATGGCCGCCGCGGCGTTGATGCCGTGTCCGACCACATCGCCGACGACGAGGGCCACCCGGGCGCCGGACAGCGGGATCACATCGAACCAGTCGCCCCCGACGCCCCTGTCGATGTCGGCGGGCTGGTAGCGCGAGGCGGCCTCGACGGCCGCACCGCCACGCAGACGGTGCGGGAGCAGGTTGCGTTGGAGCGCGAGGGCCGCGGTGTGCTCGCGGCAGTACTGGCGGGCCTTGTCCAACGACACCGCGGCGCGGCTGACGAGCTCTTCGGCCAGAAGTAGATCGGCTTCTTGGAAGGGCATCGGATTCCGGGTGCGGATGAACACCGCCATGCCCAGCAGGACGCACCGTGCGCGGATGGCTACGACCATCACGGAGTGTATGTCATGCTCACGGATGCTCTGCGCCAGTGCCGGCGACTGGTCGATCCACCCGCCCGGGGTGGCGTCCACCTTCGGTTCCAGGCGCGACTTGCCGGTGCGCAGGACCTCGGCGACGGGCGAGGCGGGCGGTACGAGTGTCCGCTCACCGCGCACCCACGGGGACTCCGGCACCCCTTGGTGGATCGAGGCCACGCCGGCACGCCTGAGAACGGGGAGGCGCTCGCCGATCGAGCCGATGTGGATCGGGGGCCCCTCGCCGAACGGGACCGACTGCTCCAGGTCCACGGCGACGTAGTCGGCGAACTGGGGCACGGCGAGTTCGGCCAGTTCCTGACCGGTCTGCATCACATCCAGGGTGCTGCCCAGGCGCGTGCCTGCCTCACCGAGAACGGCGAGGCGCTCGCGCTCCCGCTGGCTCTCGGCGACGTCGACGCAGATGGTGCACACCCCCAGGGCTCGGCCGTCGGCGCCCTGGAGACAGGAGAACGAAACCGCGTACGGGCGCTCCTCACCCCGGCTTGTCGGCAGCCACGTCCGGTATTCGTGGACCTTGGTGCTACCGCTCCGCAGCACCCGCCGCATCATCGCCTCCGTGGCTTCGGTTTCGACACTGGGCCACGCGTCGGTGATCCCGAATCCGAGCCGCCGGTCACGGGAGATGCCGTCGTGGCTCTCCATCGCGTCGTTCACCCAGGTGCAACGCAGCTCCAGGTCACGGACGACGACGCCGATCGGCGCGCGGTCAAGAATCGCCCCCTGCACCAATACGTTCACCGCGTCCCCGGACGGCACGCCGATGTCGGTCGCGGACGCGAGCCACCGCACTGCTCCGTCCTGCCCCCGTACCAACGAGATCCGCAGGCCGACGTCGAGCATGCGGCCGTCCCGGTGGCGCACCGCCGTCGCGCCCGACCAGCCGTTCCGGGCACGGCACTGCTCGACGTGCGCCGACATCGTCGGCGCTTCACCGAGGCACGGCAGGACGAGTGCGGCGGACCGGCCGACCACCTCGTCGGCGGAGTATCCGACAAGGTGTTCGGCGGCTTGCGTCCACGCGACGACCGTCCCCTGCTCGTCGAGCAGTGCGAACGCCGTGTCGGACATGTCAGACGCGTGCATCTGCCTACCGAGTGTCACGCATACGGTGCTGATCGTGGTCCTAGCCATCGAGCTATCATCCCCAGATGGGTTGGGAATGGGTGACATGGGGCATGGGGGTAAATTTACTCTTTCAGGGCAATTGACCGGATGGCGCTCTAGCCTGCGGCAACGTCGCAGCCGTGGCTGATACCAGTTCGGTCATGAAAGCCCGCTGACGGGCAGGTCCACAGACTGCCCGACGCGCCGGAAGCCAACGGGGCCATGATCACTCGCGCCAAAGCAGCTCCCGGCCAAAGTCGCTCCGCCCACCTGGCGATACCGTGCGCTCGCGGATGCCAACACCGGTCAGAACCCCCGCATGCCGCAACCATCCGGCCGCGCCCTCACCTACGCCGAAGAGATCACGCCCGAGGACATCCGTACGCTGGAGGCTTTTCTCTACGTGCAGTGGGATCGGGTGTACGAGGAGGTTGGCGAGACCGGCGAGACTGCCTTCGCGATGCGGTCCCTGCTTTGCTCGATCAGCGACTCAGCCGGGTTCCTGCACACACTGATCACGGTGGAGCGCCCCGACGCGTGGCAGCGAGCAGCAATCGTGCGCGAGTGGCAGCGGCTGCGCAGTGCGGCCCACGAGTTCAACCACTGCGACGGCTATGACCATGGCCGATGGTGGCACCAGGTGCAGCACTTCGACGCTCACGACGAGGCCGCCGTACAGGACCGGATCCACGAGGCTCGCTGACGGCAGTCTGACGGCAACACCCGCGTACGCCGCCGTACGTCATCAACCGTCAAACTCGGGCGTTGCCGGGCGGTAGATGATCCGCTCCGTCTGATCGGCTCGCCCGAAAAGCGGGTGGTCACTGGGTAAAGCCGCAAAAGTCGTTCTTGCCTTCTTCGTCCAAGGCCTTGCCTTCGACCAGTCCGACGGCCGCCGGCCCGGAGCCCATCCACACCAGGGCGGCGCCGTCCTCCGAGCTCAGGCGGTACTCGACAGCCGAGTCCTCGCCGACGTCAATGACGGCGGTCTCCCCGGCGGATGACTCGATCACGGCACATCCGGCCTGCTGCCGCAGCCGGTACTCCACCTGTGCGTCCGCGGTGATCCTCGTCAGCCATGCCATCCGCGGCCCCCATGTGGACGCCGCGCGTGGCGTTGCTTCGGGCTTGGCGGCTCGTCCTGCTCAAGAGCGGTCTCTCTTGCCGTCAGATCCGCGACCTCGCGCTCCAACTCGTCGAGACGCGCAAGGGCCATGGCCCACCCTCGTTCGGGCATCAAGTCCACCTCCGTCGGTCCTTGATCCCTGAGACTGGCTGAGCTTTCAAGGTCGGAACGGCGGAGAGCGTCGAACCACCCGCAGGGCGGGAATCCTTCTTCTCGACTTCCTGCCAGACGGGACGGGCCCACCGAACAACTCAATGCCGTTCGGCCAGGAGAGATGTGCAACGTCTGGGCCCATGCGCCGTCTTGGAAGGGCATCTCAGCGCCTCGGGCCTCACAGTCCCCCAGGAAGCGCACGGGAACGGCCGCTGTCCGACCCCTGTGATCAGGGGCCGGACGGCGGCCGTCGGATGTATCGGCGATCTCAGCCGAGCTTTGCCTCACTGGCCGGCCTCACTGATACGCCAGGCGACCATCCCGGAGGATTCCGGTTCGCCGTCCACGTCGATCCTGAGCCTGCTCGGTGCTTCCGCAATGCGCTGATAGACCGCAGTGCCGTCGCAGTCGAAGCTCTGCACAACCGGTTTGTCCTTGATCTGAACCGAGAGCTTGGCTTTACCTCGTCCCGCACAGGCGACGCCGAGCTGATACGACTTCCCGCGCGTCAGCGGTGAGTCCGTATGGATGCCGTCACTGAGGGCTTCCAAGCCTGATTCCACGAACTCCGGATCGTCGATTGTCACCGTGTCCAGAGCGGCTTCCGCCAGCTCTCCGAGCTCCTTGTCGGTTGCACCGGGTGAGTGCCGTGGTGACTGAGATGACGCCGGCGGGGTGACCTGTTTCGTCGGCCCCTCCGAGCTTCCGGAATCCTCCGTACACCCGGTGACCAGGATGGCGGACAGCACGCTGATGCACATCGCCACACGGGTGCCGCTGAAACGCCTTCGAGGCATCACGAGCTCGTTTCCCAGTATCGCCAGCCGGTCTCCGTGGTGGGCAGCTTCCCGCTGCCGCTCTTCAGCCTTGTCTTGCCACACCGGTCGGCGCTGGTGGCGTACTTGGCCCGCGTGATCTGGTAACCCCATGAGCCGTACTGAAGATGCCCGTACTTGCCGCGGGCGATGTCCCTTCGGTACTCGTGTCCCACGGTGACACCTATCTCTGCGCCGATCTTTACGTCGACCTTCACCTTGGCCTTCGCGATGATCGCCTTTGCCTCGGTCTCGATGCCCCCGCTGATCTCAGCAGATATCTTGCCTGCCTTCTCCACCTTCACGACCATCGTGCCCCCGGGGCCGTCCTTGAACTTGGTGCCGTTCCACCACGAGGGCACGTGGTACGCCTTCTTGCTGGTGATCTCGTACCACTCCTTGTACGGGTTGTCGCACCGCGGAGGATCGGCGTTTCCTTCCCCGCTGGACTCCGGAAGTACAGCGAGAGCATCCTCCGCCGCGATCGACTCATCTGTGGGAATGTCCACGGGGCTCAGGTCTGTGCCGGAATCGGCGATGGCCGACGTGGCCAGTGCAGTCACGAGAGCCAGGGTGGCGGCAGGGATGAGAGCGCGTCTCATCATTTCGCTGCGCATGTGAGTTCCCCTCCGATTTAACGCCTGTTCAGGCGGGTCGAGAGGTGAATCTATGAGTCTCAGACGACTCCGGTTAGAGGATTGTCATATTCCTGAGCAAGATCTGAGGTAGGGCGAAGACTCTGCGGCATCTGGGAGTCAATGGGCGACGATGTCCAGTCGTCTCTCAGCGTGGGGATCGCCCTGCGGACCGAGATGGCTGACCGGCTACCGCAGACTCAACCACCGCTACGAACGACACCCGGCCAACTACCTGGCCTTTCTCGGGCTCGCCGCCGCCATCTGCTGCTACAAACGCTTCCGAAACCTCACCATGCAGGACACGGTCTTAGCGAACATGCCCAACGAGATGGCCTGTTAGGTGAACGGTCGAGGTGCGCCCATGCCGGCTCACCTTTGGCGACAACGAGCAATGAGCCGCTAGCCCTCGGCACTGAACAACTGCGGCATGAGCCGACGCAGTGCAGTCGCACGCTGATGGACCCGCTTGAGCGAGCCGGGAATTTCTCTGCGGGTCCGGAAAGCCGGTGTCGTCAACCCAGAATGCGACACACCCGTCCGTAGTCGTTTCACAAGGACGTCGCTTGGTCCGCGGCTGGTCCGGGGCGGATGCACTCAAAACTCAATCAGTGACGGAAGCTGTCGCGCTGATCGTGGATCGTGACTTCTGTATCGGGTTGCCTGAAGCGCAAGGGGCCTCCAGGCAACCGACTTCGGACTCTGGAAGAACCCAAGTTTCTTGGGGCTGTAGGAACAAGGAATGTTCTTCGTCTGCTGGCTGTACAGCGGCTTCGCCCACGCTGACCCGCGAAAACGGCGGTCGGTGCGGCTCCTTGGGCGGGGCTGGTCCGGAAATGGTCCGGATCTTGGGACGCTGGGGAGGGGCGCTGCCGTCGACGCCTGCCTCGGGGACCGCCGTACCCGCGACATCGCCCGCGCCCACAGTGTCCCGGCCCGGTGTGGCGACATGCTTGAGACCGGCATAGGCCGCGCCGCCCTCGCGGCCCTGCCCGGGCTTCGCTCTCCCCGGCGACACCTTGGCCTCCCATCGGCGCTCGCCGTGAAGTGCCACCGCAGTGGCGGCCCAGCACCTCGCGGGGAAGCGAAGGCCGGCCGCCTCCCCGGCCGAGCCGCGCCCGGCGGTGTGCAGGGGACAGGCCGGGCGGGACGCTGGGCCGTCCGATCCACCTGGTCGGCCGGACGGGCCGGCTACCGCGCTTCGCACAATCGCAGTTACTCAGCGCGGCCGCCCCCCGGGTGCACAGGACGGGCGAGGGAGAGAATGCGACGCTGGAGTGAGGGGCCCGCGAGTGGAGGTCCGAGTGCGTCTCATCCGGTCCAGGGCCCTCTCCTTCGGCCTGGCCACCATGTCCCGGTGCGGCTCAATGGATGCGACGCAGAATCGTGCGGTCAGTCTGTGAGCCCGCCGGCCGGGGGCACCACTCACCGAGCGTCGCCAGGCGGCCCTACCGCGTGGATCCGGCCCGCCGGGACCAGGACCGCGCGACCAACCCGGAAGGCAGGTGCGTCCCATGCGCACGTCGACCCGTATCGCCGGTGCCCTCACCGGCCTGACCCTCACCCTCGGCGGTGCGGTCCTCGCCGCTCCCGCGGTCAGGGCGGACATCCCCGCCTGCGCACGGATGGCCGAACTGGCCGGTGCCACCGCTTCCGACGCCGTCACAGCGGCGTGCAGCCGTGGCGTGGTCGGAGACCTGCAGAGTTGTGTGACCGGGCTGACCGGGGCCGGAGTGGCGGGCGGCGCCGCGACCGCTGCCTGCCGGGCGGCGGCACACGAACCGCGTTAGAGGACCGCGCGCGGCAGCCGTCCGCCGGCACCGGTCGGAGGCAGGTACGGCCCGTCTCCTCCTTGACCCCCGGCCTGCCCGGACACAACGCGGCCCCGGTGGGCAGTCTCGACGCCAAGGACATCGACGTCGCCCCGCTCCTACCGACGCGCACGCGGCGTACCGATGCGGCCGGTCGAGGTCGGTGACGTCATGCCTCTCCGGGGCCGGGCAGTCACCGCCCGGGCGCGGCGCCCAGCCTCGCCTCACGGGCCTCATGCGGAGCGCCCGTGCCGAGTAAGAGGGCGCCGTCGTCTTGAGACTTGTCCTTCCCGAAGGCCGAACGAAGGCGCCTGAGAGGAGGAGGAAGTCATGCGCATGCGAAGGATCCTGGGCCTCGCCCTGGCCGCGGCAACCCTTGCCGGCGTGAGCGCCGTCGGCGCTGTCAGCGCCGGGGCCGCCTCGTCTCCGAACATCTCCAGAGACGAGTGCACGGCCGCCGGCGGACAGATCATTTCACGCCCCTACGGCGGCGACGCCTGCGCGCTGCCTGACGGGACCAAGCCGGCAATCACTTGACCGGTCGGCGCACGGCTGGGCAACCAGTCCGGCCGGTGCACCCGGCGCGGTGCGTATGGGGTGACGGCACCCGGTCCACCGTTGGGTGGATCGCCCGCGCCCGTCTTGACACCGCGGCACTCGCGATGGTGGACGCTCGACGGTCTCGAAGCCAAGGCCGTCACCGCTTCGAGACGGTCCGCGCCGTCCTGAACACCGCGCTCGCCGCCGTCCTGAACGGCCTCGGCGATGTCGTCATACAGTGACCGACGAGGTCGTTCGCATTTCCTAGCTGTATTGATTTCGGATTTCCCAGCTGTATTGATCACGAGCGTTGTTGACACTCGGCTGGTCTTGAACAGGCGCAGAAGAACGAGCAGTCCCGCCGGCCTCGAGCCTGGATGTGCCGACGGTGATGGAGTCTTCCTTCTGGCGCGGGCGACGATCGCGCCGCTGTCCGCATTGAGGTGGCCCTTTGCCGATGCCCTGACTCATCCTCACCGTGGAAGAGGTCCAGCAGGTCATCCCGCTCCACCAACCCGTCTGAGCCAAGGCCGACCCCGCCGGAATCGCCAACCGGCACGCGGCCCACGGCCCTCTCCGGGGACCTACAAGACGGCGCCGTAACAGCACGACCAAGGAGCCGACCGGCACTTGCACCCGCCGGTCGGCTCCGCCGTGCTCCTCGACGCCCCCGGGGATGACTCCGCCGTTCGGCCCATCAAGGGCACCGGCTGCAACGCCGAAAAGGACCAAACGGAGTCGCCCCACCCTCGCGTTCCGGTACGCCTCCGCGCCCCAGGCCGCCCCGATGACGGCGGTCCCGTACCGCGGCCGACAGGCCCGGAGGAGATCCCGCATGCGCGTCTTCCTGCCCCTGACCGCCGTCACCACCGCCGCGCTCCTGCTCGTCACGGTCACCGGCGCGACTCCCGCCGCAGCAGACCGGAAGCCCGACGGCACACGACTGGTCAAGGTGTCCCACGGCGACCCGTACGCGAAGTGCACCATCGGAGCGAGGTCCCCCGACAGCATCGTCTACCCGGCCACCGAGGTCGAGCCGTACCTGTCCGTCGATCCGCGCGACCCGAAGCGCGTGGTCACCGTGTTCCAGCAGGACCGCTGGAACGACGGCGGCGCCCGTGGCCTGGTGGCCGGCTGGACCACGGACGGCCGCACCTTCCACCGGAGCACGCTGCCGTTCAGCCTGTGCGCCCCGGGCGGCGCGGACTTCGAACGGGCCACCGACCCCTGGGTGAGCACCGGACCGGACGGCACCGTCTACGCGAGCGGGGAGGGCGTCGACTTCACGAAGAGCACGCGCACCGCCCTGCTGGCCGTCACCTCCCGCGACGGCGGCCGCACCTGGCGGAACCTCACCACCACGCACGTGGACGAGCAGCCGTTCTTCAACGACAAGCCCTCACTCACCGCCGACCCGATCCGCAAGGGCACCGCCTACCAGGTCTGGAACCGCCTCGACAACGACCCGCCCGGCCCCAGCTCCCTCGACGGTCCGGGCTTCATCTCCCTCACCCGCGACGGCGGCCGCACCTGGAGCGAGGCCCGGCAGTTCGTCGACACCAGCACCGTGCCCAACACGCAGACCATCGGCCATCTGATCGTCGTCGACCGGCGCACCGGCACCCTGTACGACTTCTTCGACCGGATCACCTACTCCGACGACCTGAGCACCGTCGTCGAAGCCCGCTACGAGGTGGCCACCTCGACCGACGCCGGAGAGACCTGGAGTGCCCCGGTCACCGTGGCCCGGGACACCTCCGTACCGGAGGTCGACCCGAACGACCCCACCAAGCTGCTGCGCGCCGCGGCCACCCTGCCGAGCCCGGCCGTCGACCCCAAGACAGGCACGCTGTACATGGCCTACGAGGGCTCGGACTTCTCCGGTGGAAAGTTCGACTCCGTCCAGCTTGTGCGGTCCACCGACGGCGGACGCACCTGGGGGAACCCGGAGCTGATCAGCCCCAAGGACGTTCCGGCCTTCTCACCGTCGATCGCGGTCACCGAGCGGGGCACGGTCGCGCTCACTTACTACGACCTGCGCTTCCTCAAGCCCGGCAACACCACCACCCTGCCCACCGCCTACCAACTGGCCACGCTGCAGCACGGAAACCCGAAGCGCCGGACCGAACGACGGATCTCGCGGGTCTTCGACTGGCTGCAGGCGCCGTTCGCCGGGGGCCACTTCCTCGGCGACTACCAAGGCCTGGTGGCAGACGGCAAGGGAGTACGGGCGGTGCTCACCGAGACCCACTCCGACGCACCACAGAACCGTACGGACGCGTACACCAGTAGTCTCCGCATCCGCTGACCGACGCGGACGCCGTCGGCCGGCCCGACCGCCGACGGCTGCAGACAGGCCTCGGACCCACTCCGTAACCACGTTGGGCGGGGAGGTTTGGCCGCGTCCCGCCCGGCGGGGCGGGCCTGCTGCTCTGGGGTCGCGTGGCCTCTGGGCCGTCCGGGGCTGCACAACGGCGACCAACGCTGACAACCATTGACCACTCGACCGCAGGTCACAGCATTGATACGGCCCGAGTGCGCCGCGCTACTCCGCTGCGCTGGAAGCCCACGAGATCCCGTTGCCTTAAAGTTCCGCCTCTGGGCTGGACAGTCGCTGGTCAGGGGAACTTTCTGCATGGCCGATCACCATCGGACAGCTTGCTTCATGAAAGCCCGAGGCTAACGCCGACTCGGCCACGCCTCACCCATTCAGGATAGATCGCCAGAATCAACGCTAAAATCATCTTATGGCTGCATATGAGAGTCTCGTCATGGCCAGTCAAGGGGATTCTGTCCGGATCACCCTGAATCGACCTGAACGCCGAAATGCCTTGAGCTTGGAGCTGCTCCGCGAGTTGCAGAAGGCATTGACCGAGGTGGCGGGCTCCCCGGCGGTAGGGATTGTTCTGGCGGCGAACGGACCGGTTTTCAGCGCCGGGCATGACTTCGCCGACGTGCTCGCACAGGACGCCAAGGGCGTTCGAGAGCTGCTGCGTCTGTGTACGGACGTCATGCGGCTTCTTCAGTCCGCACCGCAGGTGGTAGTGGCCAGAGTGCATGGTTTGGCCACGGCCGCAGGTTGTCAGCTCGTGGCATCGTGTGACCTGGCGGTGGCGGGTGAGTCTGCCGGATTCGCACTTCCCGGCGGCAAGGGGGGTTGGTTCTGCCACACGCCTGCCGTGCCGGTGGCCCGCTCCATCGGACGCAAGCGACTCATGGAGATGGCCCTCACCGGCGAGGTGATCGGTTCCCGTACCGCCCTGGACTGGGGACTGGTCAATCGAGTGGTCCCCGACGGCGAGCTGGACGAGGCGGTCGAGGAACTCCTCGCCCGGGCCACTCGTGGCAGCGCGGCCAGCAAGGCGCTGGGGAAGCGAACCCTCTATGCACAGCTGGACCGTCCCGAATCCGACGCTTATGGGATCGCTTGCGAAGTCATGGCTGATTCCTCGCAGACCCCGGCAGCTCGCGAAGGCATCGCATCCTTCCTGGAGAAGAGACCGCCGGTGTGGCCCGAGTGACGAATGAACGGAGCCGGGAGACGACGATGAAGGACTCCACGTCGGTGCCGATGCTCATCATCGGCGGGGGGCCGTTTGCGCTGTCGGCGGCCGCGCTCGCCGGTGACCGAGGCGTGGATGCGGTCGTGGTGGGACGGCCGATGGGGTTCTGGTCCGAGCACATGCCGCAGGGAATGCTGCTGCGTTCGGGCATCGACTGGCATCTGGACGCCACCGGCGTCTACACCGTGGAGGCGTATCTGCGGGAACGGGCCCTCTCCCCCAAAGACGTCGATCCGATTCCGGTGGAGCTCTTTCGTGAGTATGCCGACTGGTTCCGCCGCGCCAAAGGCATCACCCTGAGGCAGGACCTGGTCACGCGCCTCACGCACCGGGACGGCACGTTTCAGGCAGAGCTCGACAGCGGCGAGCGGATACGCGCCGATGTCGTGGTCGCCGCGCCGGGCATCAGCTACTTCACCCGACTGCCCGATTGGGGCGGCTCGATCCCGTCCGGCCGCGCGTCCCACAGCTGTGACCTGGTCCGCTTCGATGCCCTGTCCGCGCAGCGTGTGCTCATCATCGGGGGCCGGCAGAGTGCGTATGAGTGGGCGGCTCTGATCGGTGAACACGGTGCGGCTCGCGTCGATGTCGTGCACCGCCATCCCATTCCCCGTTTCGCATCGGTGAGTTGGAAGTTCTTTGACGACTACCTCGAGGCCACGTTGCGGGATTCCGGATGGTGGCGCCGCTTGCCGGTTCCCGAGCGGGAAGCAATCCTGACCCGATGCTGGGAGGCCGGCCGCGGCACGTTGGAGCCGTGGCTGCCGGCGCGGCTCGATGCGGCCGACGTCCGGATCTGGCCGGAAACCACAGTGGTCCTGGCGGAGCCGACAGTGGACGGCGGGCCGGTGCGGATCACGATGTCGAACACTCAGTCCTTGACCGTGGATCAGGTGATCTTCGCCACTGGATACGCGGCCGAACTGGCCCGCGTTCCGTTCCTGGCGGACCTGGCGGAACGCATCAAGATGCGAAATGGCTCTCCAGTGCTGGACGAAGCCCTCCAGAGCACCGTTCCCGGACTGTATTTCACCGGCTTCTCCGCGGCGCAGGATTTCGGGCCGTTCTTCGGTTTCGTCAAGGCCGCTCCGGCATCCGCCGCCCTGATCATGCGCGACCTGCTGGCACGTACGGGCTGAGGTGTCGGCGTCCGAGCTGAAGTGCAGAGGGTGGACTCAAGTGGTCGTCGCAACACCTGATCACGGAGGTGATGCGTGGGAAGACCAGCAGGGTGGGCGAGGGCAGTGACGAGGCGTCCGGCGATGCGTTCGCCGGGACGGCCTCCGATCCGGCGGGACGTGGACCGGGCGCCATCTGGCTCGACGGCCGGTGTCCAGGCCGACGCCGGGATCTTCACTACGTGCCGGTGGATCGCGTCGGTGATCACCATGCCGACGGACTAGGACGACCCCGCTTCGCGAGCCAGGCCACGAAGTCGTGGGTGCCGCCAGCGGCGGTGGGCGCGGACGGTTTCGAACCGCCGACATCTGCTTTGTAAGTTCGATCGCTACGTGGGGCGACCTCACGGAACGGGCCCTTATGGCTGTCTGCCGCTGCGGGCAGAGTTGCCGTTGTCAGCCCTCGTTCAGCGGCGTTGATGTCAACTGGTGATGTCAGCCGGACGATCTGTGTCCGCAGGGACCCGCCGGGTTCCGGCTCGGTGAGCGACCTGGCCGGCTAGTCGTTGACGCAGGCGTTGCCCGCCGCAGGATTGAGCACTCCGATGACGTTCACCGTGTTGCCGCACACGTTGACGGGGATGTCCACCGGGGCCTGCACGACGTTGCCGGACAGCAGACCGGGCGAGCCCGTCGCGGTCCCGACGGCCCAGGCGCCGTCAGGCACCTCGGATGCTTCCTCTTCGACGGTCAGCGTCGCGGGGGCCGGGGGATTCAGGCCGACCGTGGTGATCGCTTCGGGGCCGTTGACGTAGGTTCCCGCCTCGTCGGCGGTGACATTCACCGTGACCGTGCAGGACGTCTGGTCGGCGGCCAGGTCGCCGCCTGCCAGAGCCACGGACGAACCCCCCGCCGCCGCGGAGACCGTGCCGTTGCCACAAGTCGTCGACGCGTTCGCGTCCGAGGCCACACTCACGCCGTCGGGCAGGCTGTCGGTGAAGCTGAAGTCGTTCTTCGCCGCCAATTCACTGGTGTTGGTCACCGTCATCGTGAGCGTCGAGGTGCCGCCCTCGTCGATGGTGGCAGGAGTAAACGCCTTGTCCAGCTGCGGAGTCGCATCCAGGATCCGAATGTTGTCGAAGGCGTGGTCGTTGCCGAACCAGGCCCCCTGCCCATTGACCATCTTGATGCCCAACTCGGTGCCGTTGAACAGCACAGCACTGTTACCGGCGAACGACCCGGCCATAACGCCGTTTCCTCCGGGGTAGGGGTGGGAGTTGGGGTCAGTACAGGGATTGATGGGGGTGGTGAAGGTCGGGATGTCCTGACCGCTACCAGTGAGGTAGAACTTCAGCAGCGGAGGCACCGCGTCGACGACTTTGCAATTATCCGCCACTACGTCTACGGCGAAGGTGATGTAGCGATTCGGCGCCGGAATCGCGATCGGCTGCTTGGTCTGGAACTCCACCAAGTTGGCACCGGGGTCCTTATTGAGGCTGTACGCGGACACCGCGTGGTTGGTCGGCGGATTCGTCCCGCCGACCTGCCCCAGCACGTTGGCCATGTTCGCGAGGCGCTCCGTCCCCCCACCACTCGCTTGGCAGTCAGGCTGAGCAGGACTGTTCTGGTTGAGGATGGTGCCGTTGCACTGTCCGGGGTCCAGCCACGGTGGATCGGCCGTGTACGTCTCGTTCAGCGGCGGAGCCCCGACATAATCCTCCAGGAGAACCGGGTTATCGCCGGTGTTCTCGAAGTCCTCGGCGAACACCGTGACCGGCGCCTGCGGGACCCCCGGAGTGCCGGGGGCGTGAGTCGCGTTCACACTCGCCGGCGTAGCCACGGCCTGGGCCTGACCAGCCAGCGGAGCACTCACGATCGCAAGAGCCACCACAGACACTGATGCAGTGCTCCATGAAATCTTCACTGTGGAAATTTCCACCACCTCATTTCCAATCAGCACAGCGCACAGGGAACAACGGCGGACATAGACACCCCAAACCACTTGCTTGCACGCCGAAAGGAAGGTCGCTCAAATTTCAGCACACGCACCGCAAAACCCGAAGTCCAGCGGGCTAGGCGATTGCATTTCTCACTACATTGGTCGAGTCGATAATTAACCCTATGAGGCGATATCGGAATTCCATAAATGCAACACAGCCGGCCGCGTAGCTGACCCCCTCAATGCGCACTACCGGCACGGCGGTCGCTGAGGGCTATCGGCCTGCCTACATGGGGGCTGGGGGCCATCTGCGGTTGCTGATAGTCGCTGTGGTTGCGGTACTTCTCTGCTGTACTGCTGGCCGTGGGGACGGACCGATACGGGGTGGTGGAACCGTGAGTGCAGGCAGCCGCGGAGTGCTGGCCGTCGTCGGCACGGCAGCCGATGGCGTCGAGCAACTACGCACCGGTCTGGTCGAGCCAGCCGGAAGATTTCAAGTCCAGTGAGACGGTCGTAATGCTATGAGATTTGTGGTGCGGGTTCGCGGCGCTTGGCCGGGTCGTTGATCCAGGCGGTCTG
>NZ_JBEOXF010000035.1:0-84372 GCF_040296405.1 Streptomyces sp. NPDC002133
GTACGACCGACCGTGCCACGGATGGAACGGGTGCGTCACCCGCACAACTCGCTCCGCACCATGCGGATCAGAAGCATTTGACGGTTCGGTCCAAGCCGCGGGTCGAACGGCCCATGCCCTATGTCCGTGACTCGTTCTGGAGCGGGCGGACGTTCACCTCGCTGGATCACATGCAGGCCGAGGCCCTGCTCTGGGCCACGAACGTCGCAGGTCAGCGGCAGTGCCCGCCCACTGGGCGGCGCGAAGCCGCTCTCCGTGTTCGAAGCGTGGAGGCCAAGGCCCTGCTGCCGCTGACCCGAAGAGCCGTTCGTGCTGGCCAGATGGTCACAGGCCACCGTCGGCCCGGACATCCACATCAAGGTCGGCCGCACCCTCTACTCGGTGCCCTGGAAGCTGATCGGCCGCCGTGTCGATGTCCGCTCCACCGCCACGATGGTGCAGGTCTTCCACGAGAGCGAGCTGGTCAAGACGCACGCGGCCCTTGAGCAGGGCAAACGCACCGACAGAGGCGACTACCCGCCCGAGAAGATCGCCTTCCAGATGCGCACGCCGATCTGGTGCCGTGGCCAAGCCTCCCAGGTCGGTGACGCCTGCCGGGAGGTGATCGACCAGCTGCTGGAGGTCAACGCCCTCTACCGGCTCAGGGCCGCCCAGGGAGTGCTCGGACTGCGCAAGATGTACGGCGACACCAGACTCGAAGCCGCCTGCCGCAAGGCGGTCGCGGTCGGTGACCCGTCCTACCGCACCGTCAAAGGCATCCTGGTCGCCGGCACCGAGACCGACCCCGAACCCGAGACTGGCTACGCCGGAGCCTCGGCCTTCCTGCACGGCCCCGAGGGCCTGTTCGCGGCCACCATCCCCCTGCAGATCCCCGGCGAAGTCCACGACGACCAGGGGCACGCCGACACCGACGCCGAGGAGGCCGGCCGGTGAGCGTGATGACCACCGCGCTGCGCGAGTCGCTGAAGACGCTGCGGCTGTCCGGCATGCTGGAAACCCTCGACGCCCGCCTCACCCAGGCCCAGAAGGGCGAACTCGGACACCTCGACTTCCTCCAGGTCCTCTGCCAGGACGAGATCACCCGCCGCGAGTCCGTCGCCCTCGAACGGCTCCTGCGCAAGGCAAAGTTCGAGCAGCAGGCCACCCTGGAAGGCTTCGACTTCACCGCCTCCCCGAAACTGCCCGCCGCCCAGATCCGCGACCTGGCGGCCCTGCGATGGCTCCACTCCGGCGAGTCCGTCATTCTGTTCGGACCGGTCGGCGTCGGAAAGACACACGTCGCCCAGGCCCTCGGCCACCAGGCCGTCCGCCAGGGCGCCAACGTCCGCTTCACCAAGACCAGCCGCACCCTGGCCGAGCTCGCCGGCGGCCACGCGGACCGCACCTGGGATAAGCGCATGCGCGAACTCATCCGCCCCGATCTGCTCATCCTCGACGACTTCGCCATGCGTCAGCTGACCGCACCCCAGGCCGACGACCTCTACGAACTCGTCTCCGAACGCCAGGGCCGGTCCCTGATCATCACCAGCAACCGGGCGCCCAGCGACTGGTATCCCCTCTTCCCCAACCCCGTCGTCGCCGAGTCACTACTGGACCGACTGATCAACGCCAGCCACCAGGTCATCATGAACGGCCCCAGCTACCGGCCCAACAAACGGCCCAAGAGTCCGACGGACAAGCCGCCGACCAGTTAGCGTCGGCTTCTCGCACTTCAGTGTGAGAAAGTCGGGCGCGTGATCGAGTCCTGGGTCTTCTCCGATGACACCGCGCCGACCTCACCGGCAGCGGCGATCGAAGTGCTGCGGGAACGGATCAGTGCCGGGCAGCTCGAGGCATGGCTGACCAGTTCGTCCGGCCGGTCACTGGCCTTCATCAGCAACACCGAGCGGGCCATGGTCGTGCTGCTGGACGGCGAAGACGACCCCGGCGAACACGCGGTGGATCCGGGTGCGAGCGGCTCCAGCAAGGGCTTCGTCCTGGCGAACGGGCAACACGACGAGTATTCCGACGAGGACACGCTGCCCCTGGCGGAGGCACTCCAGGTCGTCCAGCACATCCTGACCACGGGTGCCCCGCCCCCTCATGCTGCGTGGTCCATCGACCGCTGAGCCGCGGCAGCACCTGGGGAATTACGTGAACACCTGGGTGGGGAATTACGGGCTCTGGCGCTGATCTTGTGACGCAGTCGCTGTCAGTGGTCGATGTGATCATGGCTCGCGTGTTCTTCGCGGAGTTTCGAGGTGTTGTTCCCTCATCTGGCCGGTGTCGTGGTGGAGTTGGTCGAGCGGGCCGTGGCCGGGGTGGTCACGATGCATGCCCGGGCCCGCTCGGCGGGCGCGGATTGCCCGCACTGCGGTAGTGCGTCGGGCCGGGTGCACGGCCGGTATATGCGACGGCTTGCGGACGCCGCGGTCGGTGGGGCCACAGTGGTGATCGAGCTGCTGGTGCGTCGGTTCAAGTGCCCGAACCCGGCGTGCCCGGCGGTGACGTTCGCCGAGCAGATCGCAGGTCTGACGAGCCCGCATGCCCGCTACACGCCACTGGTGCGTGAGCAGTTGACCTCGATCGCTCTGGCGCTGGCCGGCCGCGCGGGAGCCCGCCTGGCCGGGGTCCTGGGCCTGCAGGTCGCCAAGGACACGCTGTTACGTCTGGTCCGCGCCACGCCGGAAGAACCCATGGGCGAGATCCGCGTGCTCGGTGTCGACGATTTCGCGCTGCGGAAGGGCGACTCGTACGCCACGATCCTGGTGGACCTGGAGAGACGGCGCCCGGTGGACGTGCTGCCCGGCCGGGACGCCGAACCGCTGGCCGCATGGCTGAAGGACCATCCGGAAGTGGAGATCATCTGCCGGGACCGGGCCGGAGCCTATGCCGAGGGCGCCCGCAGCGGAGCCCCGCAAGCGGTGCAGGTCGCCGACGCCTGGCATCTGTGGCACAACCTCGGCGAGGCCGTGGAAAAGACCGTCTCCGCCCAGGTCACAAGGACGAAGCTACTCAAAAGACAAGGATTCGGTCGAGCCAACCTCGACTTCCTCCGCAAGCGCGTACTCCTCACGCCCTGACCCGGCAGCGTCACAAGATCAGCGCCAGAGCCGAATTACGTGACCGTCCACAGGTTCATCTCGCGGTCGTCGTCGAAGTCCCAGCCAGGTCCCAGGTCCGGGTAGCGGGCGGTGAATGCGTCGTTGGGGAGTTCCTCGCCGGTCGCTGCCAGATAGGCGTCCCACGAGATGCTCAGTGTCTCTTCGCATTTGAACTCTTGCCCCTCGGCGGCCGCGGTGCGAACAACGGGAAGGGCGGCCAATGCATCAGGGTCGGCGACAACGCTCTCGAACACCTCGCGGCCCTGCGTGATCAGCCAGCCGCGCCGTTGATGATGTATGCGGCGGCCCACAGAGGGTTCTGGAAGGTAGCCGCCATCAGGTCCGACAAGACCTGCTCCGCAGCGATGATCTCCTGCGGCGTGCGGAGGGCAAGCAGCGCGGTTGCCCGTTCGGCGATCAGCACGCCGTCACTGCGATCGGCTACTTGTGTGCGGGCGTCCTCGATGAGTTGCCAGAACCGCTCGGCTGCAAATAGCAGCACGAGGCACAGTGGCCCCATGGATGAACGAGGGTTGGACCGCGCCGGGACGATCGCACGCGAAGGCGCACTGGACCGAGTGCCGGCAGCGTTCGTGCCCGTCGTCGAAGCCGCCCGCGCTCATATCACCGAGACGTTCGACAATATGCGCCTGCACAGTGCCTACCTCTACGGCAGCATCCCCCGTGGCACCGCCATCCCCGGAGTCTCCGACCTCGACCTCCAGCTCGCCCTCCACGATGAGCCCACCGAAGCCGACCGCGCTGACGGCAAAGCGATCGAGGCCGTACTCGACCATGCGCTCCCGCAGATCGATGGCGTCGGGATCCTGCTGACCAGCACGCGGGTTCTGCTCAGCGACGTCGAACGTCACGATGGCGGATTCTTCATAGCCTGCCTCTGCACCCCGTTGCTGGGCCCTGACCTCGCAGAACAACTGCCCCGATACCGCCCCACAGCCCTCCTCGCCCGGGAGACCAACGGTGACCTCGCCCGCGTCCTTCCACGCTGGCGTGCCAAAGCAGCCGAAGCCACAACGGACGCCGATCGCCGGATCCTCAGCCGTCTCGTAGGCCGTCGCATCGTTCGCACAGGATTCACCCTGGTCATGCCCCGATGGGGCGGCTGGACCAGCGACCTCGACCAGTCCGCCGAGCTCTTCGGCCGTTACTACCCCGAGCGTGTCGAGCAGATGCGTGTCGCCGCGTCCATTGGACGTGCGCCCTCACCCGACCCGGCGGTGTTCGGGATGCTCATCAATGACCTCGGCTCTTGGCTCGCGGCCGAATACACAGCCGTGCACGGGGAGAAAGCCCCGCGCCCCTGACGGGCGGCCCACGGCATGATCGACCTTCTCAGCAAGCACTGAAGCTCCAGATTCCCAGCAGCATCATTCTCGCTTTACACAGACGCTGGAGCTCACCGCCGGAACTGGCAGACCATCCAGGCAAATGCAGGCGCCTTCAACGAGCGGGATGTGTATCTGGCTTCCGGCGTTCCGGTAGACCGGCCGGCGTCTTCGCGGCAGCCACCCCGGTCACGTTGTGATGGAGGACCGGCAGCCGCAAGTCCCCTGGCGAGAGAACCGGGCCATGTCGATGCCCCGTTTAGACCATGCAAGCTTGTAGACCTCGCAGCAAGATCCCAAGGAGATCACGATGGCGCTTCCGAGTACAGTGAGGGCGCTGCGCATACTGCTCTACGTCTTCATGGCCTTTGTGGCAATTGCCGTGGTTGGCATCGCGTTGCAGTACTACCCCGGGTCTGTCTTCGTGCAGGTGCTGTCGCTTTTGCCCGCTCTGGCCAGTGTTGTCCAGGTCTTTTACCTTCAGCCAGGCCGCGGCGTACTGCGCATCACTCTCACCGTGACACTGTCGGTGTACCTCGTCGGTGCCTTCTGTGCGCTGGTGATGGAAAGAAGCCCGGGGGCCGTCATCGGTGTGGTCCTGGGCACGGCGATGCTGGTGCTGCTACACCAGCGCAGCTCCCGCGAGTGGTTCGCGCATTCCGATTCGAAGAGAGTCAACCCTCTCCCGTCGGCACTCGGCTGAGTTTGATCTTCAAGTCTCCTCCTCGGCTCCGTCGCGTCGAGGCACGTCTACTTTGCGCAGTTTCTTGCCGACTCGGTGGCGGGGTGCGGGCGTGGAGGTGCGGCCCTTGGGGCATGCGCATCTCGCGTCCTCCTTTCGCGTAGGCGGGCGTCGGGCCCCTCCCGGAGGCTCGGGACCCTGTCTCGCACCGCTGGCTGCGCCTTCGCCGGCCGTCCAGGAATGGCAGGCGCCCCTGACTCGTCGCGCACCACGTTTGCTGCCGACGCCGTGCACATCGTTGCAGTGCGACGCTGGGGGCAAGAGTGAGCGGTCGTCGCCGGTTCCCCTGATGTCTGGCGGTGCGCTACCGCTGCGTGCCATGCCTAGCGTGTGCGACGTTGTGGCCAGTGACCGGTGCACGCTAGCCCTGTCGCCTCACCTCAGCGGAAAACTGCGGGCGCAGTGGTTGTGCTCGGTCCTCGTGGTTGCGGGGCTACTCGCCCGGCTTCACCGGCACGATCTGTATGCGGGTCGCCCCTGCTGCTGCCAGCCGCTGCGCACGGTTCTCGGCGCTCGGGCGTTCGTAGCTCACGGCCGACGCACGCTCCTGCCCGTCCTCGATCTACTTGACCTTGAAGTTCTGCATCACTGTCCATCGTCGTTGTGCCTGCTGCGCGTCCCTGCCCGCTCGCGGCCTGTGGAGAGGTGCTGACCGCCCGCGGGATGCCTGCCAGCGTCCCCGAGACGGGTTTGACTTGCTCGATCACGATAACCGGCACGTCCGACAACGCAGCCGGCGCGAGCTCGGGGCCGAGCCTTCCGAGCCCAGTCGGCAGTGCAATACCAGGACCCACACCGCGACCGTCCGGTGGTCGCCGTCGGTGAGCACCATGCGGTTGTCGACCACGGCACCGACGGAGGTCTACACAGGACCGGTGTGGCGATCAAGGGCGGACGTCTCATCACTTCCATGCGCGGGGGCACGCCCCACACTTGCACCTGGCCGTCCCCTGCCGGTGCCGGCGACCCGGCGGCCGACGGTGACGGCGGCGGAGAGCAACGTGAGGCGGGTGCCGGCGCTCTGGCCAGCGTGGGCGAATCGTCATTTAAGCTTCAAGGCGGCCGCGGGGCTGCGGCTCGTCGCTGTGCGCGGCGACTGCGGAACGGTCAGGCCGGCCGGTCGAGGAGAGCGGCCTCTGTCAGGGCCTTGGTCCGGACGGGGACCACGTGATGCTGATCATGAAGACCCCGGGGAATCGCGTGACCGCCGACCTGCGTCTCAGTGGTGGGGGATGCTCAGCCCACCCGCCCGCGAACGGAAGACCCCCAGGGAGAAGTGAGGTATGGCAGTGATCTGCGTCGGAGGCATGATCGGAATCGGCAAGACGAGTGTGGCCGAACTGCTCGCCAAGGTGCTGGGCAGCGAAGTCTTCTACGAGAGTGTGGAAGACAATCCGATCCTTCCGCTCTTCTATGCGGCGAGCCCCGAGGAGATCCAGGCGAAGCGCTACCCCTTCCTGCTCCAGCTCTACTTCCTGCAGACGCGGTTCGCCTCGATCAAGGAGGCGTACAAGCAGGGCGACAACGTCCTCGACCGGTCCATCTACGAGGACTGGTACTTCGCCAAGGTCAATCACGACCTGGGCCGGATCAGCTCCCTCGAGATGCGGGTATACGAGGGGCTGCTCGACGAAATGATGCGCGAGATCGACGGCCTGCCGTACCGCAAGGCACCCGATCTCATGGTCTATCTCAAGGCAGACTTCGAGACGGTGCTGCACCGTATCGGGCTGCGGGGCCGCGATTTCGAACAGGACGAGAGCCTCGTCGAGTACTACCGGACGCTGTGGTCGGGCTACGACGACTGGGTGCACAAGCACTACTCGGCCAGCGAGGTCCTCGTCGTCGACATGAACCACACAGATGTGGTGAACAACCCCGAGGACGCGGCCCGCGTGGCGCGGGAGGTCACGGACGCCCTGGCGGCGGTCGGGCGCCGGGTCTGAAGCCGTTCCAGGCGGGGGGAGGCCACGGCCTG
Source organism: Streptomyces sp. NPDC002133 (assembly GCF_040296405.1). NCBI lineage: Bacteria > Bacillati > Actinomycetota > Actinomycetes > Kitasatosporales > Streptomycetaceae > Streptomyces > Streptomyces sp. NPDC002133. Next base: position 7,150 of record NZ_JBEOXF010000035.1, read on the forward strand.
GACCTGGGTTGGTAGCTGCGGCTCGTCGGTGGTCGCGATGTCCGGCCAGCGGTCAAGCACGGCTCTGCCGGCGGTCGGGACCTCCCGGGCCCGGTCCGTGACCATCGCGCATACCGGTGCCCGCCCGTCGTGCCGGACGAGCCGGGACCGCGGCTTCGGCGGCGCCACACGGCGGCCGCCCTTCTTCCTCGCCTGCTCCTGCGCGGCACGCAGCGCGACACGAGCCAGGTCGACGCCGCTGGGCTGCGGTTGCTGGTCCGAGTTCATCACGCCACCTGCCCGGCGAGCTCCTGAACCAGGTGCCGCGCACACACGCTCCGCCTCGGCAGTGCCTCGCGTCCGCACGACACATCGCCCACGCCCCGGCACGTCACGAGGATTGATTTCGGAGGGGAGCGTCGGCGTGGGCGATGCCAGCGCGGCGGCTTCCTCGCGGCAGAGATTGCACCGGCCGTCCGCGAGGGCGGGCCCGGTCAGGAGGATCCGTGCTCCGCAATCGCCGCAGGACCCGCGCGACGAGCCCTCCGGCTCGCGAGGTGCCGGAACCAGACCCGGGTGGCGGACGGCGTCGTCCGGCTCGGCACCGCGAACTGCCCGCACACGGCTGCACCGGCAGCATCCAGTGCCTCCGCCGCTACTTCCGGCCCTTCAGGAAGCCGCACAGCCCACGCTGAAGAACCCGGCCCCGCCTGCTCCCAAGCCGCGGCCCGCCCCGAAACCCCGGCGCGCCGTGCGCTGGATCATGACCAATGCCGGACACCTCACTGAGACCGACGCCGCCGAACTGAAGGAGATTCGAGCCGCCTGCGCGCACCTCGATGCCACCGCGCGCCACGTCCGCGACTTCGCCGCCATGATGCGCGACCTGCGCGGCAACGACCTGTCCGCATGGATAGACCGCGTCCTCGCCGACGACCTGCCCGCCCTGCACTCCTTGGTCAACGGCATGAAGCGAGACCTGGACGCCGTCACTGCTGGCCTGTCCACGCCATGGAGCTCGGGCCAGGTCGAGGGCCATGGGACTAGAGCCAAGCTCCTTAAACGCATGGGCTTCGGCCGCGCCGACTTCGACCTTCTCCGCAGACGCATCCTCCTGCGGACTTGAGGCGGGACCGCCAACGCTGCTAAAGATCGCCGAGAATCCTCTCGTGGACGATCTCCTGAGCTTTCTTCCCGCCCGTTATGAGGTGGACAACCATGTCTATGCCGAGGTGGCCCACCGCTTCGGGGGTGGCGCAGTCCTTGACAGTCATCTGCCGATGCTCGACTTGGTCGACATGCTGGCTCGGGAGTACGAGGCGATGGATCCCTCCGACGCTCGCTTGGCAGGTCTTCGTTATGCCCTCCGTGTGCTCGCACAGTCGTACGCCGAGCACCCCGATTACCGGGCAGAGTGGCGACCCTAAAACCTGGTCCAGGAGGAAGCCATGGAGCGTCATAAGATCCCCGACAGAGCCGAATTGCGTGAGCGCTGACAATGGCCCCATCCGAGCCTCGAGCAGTTTGCGCGGCGTCACGCCGACGGGATCCCGCTGTACGAACCCGCGGCCCCGTGAATCGCGCACGCCCGGGTACCGGTCAGCCGACCGCAGCACCCGCAGCGGCCCCTCGTCGGGCCCGAAACGGCAGTACGTCAGCTGCAGGACCGGGAGTTGTAGCTGGCAAACTTATAGACGCCGCCGTCACCCTCTGGGAACAGGTAGTTGCCGTCCACGGCACGTATCAACGGGAAGTTGTGTGCGAAGCCGTCGTAGTACAGGTCCAGGGAGTTGTTGGGACCAGTGCTGCTGGCTACGTAGTGCAGGTAGTTGCCGGCCATGCCGAATGTGGCTTTGCCGACCGACCCGTCCTTCTGCAGACTGACGGAGTCCTGCCAGGCCACGGTCGCATTGTAGGTCTTGGTGCCGAAGACCCCGTCGATGTCCGCGGTGGAGGGCAGGAAGCCGTCTGCCCACAGGATCTTCTGCCACAGGCATGTGGCGTTGGACGACGCGTGCATGTTGGTCTGCAGGAGGCCTTCGTCGTTCCAGTCGTCCACCCAGGTTCCGCTCCCGTAGACGTAGGCCCGGCCGCTGTAGGTCCCGCTCGCCGCGGCCGGGGTGGTGCTCACGGCGAGGACGGCGGCGGTCAGCGCTCCCACCGTGCCCGCGCCGAACTTGATTCGCTTCGTGGCTGTCGGCGGCGTCCTTCCAGGAGACGACCAGGGTCCTCACCGACGCGGCGATCAACGCCAAGTCGGACTCCGCGACCCAGCGCACCATCGCGGCCCAGCTGAAGCACGCCACGGCCGTGTGGTCGGCGTGGTCCGAGTAGCCGGGCTGCTCGCTGTCCCGCTTGCGGGTCATGGAGCAGTACCGGCCGACCGTGATCCAGACCCTGGACCCGGACCCCGACATCCAGCACAGCGACGAGGCGCTCCCGAGAACGGGTCGATACCGCATATTCACGCCATTAATAGGTCATGTCCGCGCCAACTTGTGGGGTATGGCGCGTCAGGTTGGTACGGACCCTCAGGTTCGGGGTGAAGCCAGGGGTCTTCTGCGGCAGAACACTGTGTTGTGTGCCATCGGCGGCCGATGGTGATGAGGATGCGCGATAGCGCGTCCGGCCTTCAGGCGTGTCAAGAGCGTCCGGGGGTTGGAACGGCGGTGCGCGGGGGTGCGTAGAAGTTGCGCCTCATGCACTTCCCGGGCGCCGGTTCAGTAGGTGACGACGATCCGGCGGGCCGGTCCGTCCACCCGGACTCGTCCGCCTACGGGGATCACGACCTGGGGGTCGGTGTGGCCGAGGTCGACGTCGAACACCGCCATGGTGTCGGGGGCGTACTGGCTGAGTGCCCGCAGGACGGCCTCCCGCTGCTGTTGGCGAAAGCGCGCCTTGTCCTGGGCGCTGAGCCGGTTCTCGAATGACCAGCTCTTTGCTCGTCCCATGAGTAGTGCCGGGAACTGCTGCAGGAGCTTGCGTTCGCCCATATTGCGCAGGATCCGGTAGACCTCCTCGGCGCGCGGCATCTCTTCGGAGGTCTCCAGGAAGAGCACGCCGCCGGAGTATGCCTCGACCGGTTGCACTTCGCGGTTGGCCATCAGCAGCCAGGACAGGATCTCCAGGTTGCCGCCCCAGCTGTTTCCTTCTGCCACGTGGTCACCGTTGTGCCAGCTCCAGCCTTCGGCGGCTTCCATGGCCGGCTCGGCCTCGAAGGTGTGCGGGTCCTCCCACGGACGGTTGACGTCTCCGTAGGTATTTGAAGGCATGAGCTCGTACTCGCCCGAGGTGAACAGGGCTGCCCGCAGCGAGTCGGCGGTCAGCGGGTGCATCGCGCCGGGCCGCCCCAGCTCGACCATGACGGAACCGCCGTGGTAGCTGACGATGCCCAGGTTCCGCAAGCACAGCAGCAGGTTGGTGCTGTCGCTGTAGCCGAAGAAGGGCTTCGGGTTTGCGCGCAGAAGGTCCCGGTCAAGGTGGGGGAGCACGGTGATCTGGTCGTCACCGCCGATGCTGGCGATCACTGCCTTGATCTCGGGGTCGGCGAAGGCCATGTGGATGTCGGCGGCCCGCTCTTCGGGGGTCGCGCCCATCTTGCGGGTCGTGGGGTACTCCACTGACTTGAGACCGAAGTCGTCTCGGAGTCTGCGCAGTCCCAGTTCGTACGGCAGTGGCAGGAGGCCGGGCAGGCCGGACGAAGGGGACAGCACTGCCACGCGGTCTCCGGGACGGGCCTTGGTGGGGTAGATGGGAGCCGTCATCCAATGATCGTAGGTGTCCGGCGGGCCGGGTGTCGCTGGCATTACTCGGCGGCCGGCCTCGTTCGCCACTTCCCCTCATGGGCAGAGTATTCCGCTGACGTCGGGATCGGCTCCGGCAGACCGCTCAGCGTGGGCCTCCAGGAGTTGGCGGGCGGAGTTCGCGTAGCGGAAGGGGTCTTCTCTTCGAGTCCGAAGACCTTGGCGAGGTGGAGCGGGTCAGGGCCGTGGACGAGGGCTTCTTCGAGCTGACGGTCGACGCGGAGCCGTTCCAGGGTGGCGTTCTGGCCGTGGAGGTCGTGTTTGATCCACCAGCCGCTGACCGTCCGGTCTCCAGTGCGGTCATCTGGTTGGTGAGCAGGTGGGGGTTTGCGGTGCTCGGCCAGCGCTGCTGCTGGTAGTCCAGCCATGCCAGCAGCATCTGATGAGTGAGGTTGTCCATGGGGGGATGCGTCCGGGGATCCAACCGGCGTATGGCATGCGGGCGGAGATTACCTCTGGTTGCGCCGGTCAGCCCGCGATCCGTCACCGATCTGGCCGCAGGATTGCGCAGGTCACAGGACTGCGGGGAGATTCCAGGCAGGTCCCTCGGTGTCGCCGTAGGTGACGGTTTGACAGGTGGGGGTGATCGTGAGCAGAAAGTCGTCGCGTGCGGGTTCGTCCAGGAAGAGTTTCGCGAGGTCTTCTACGGTGTCCCAGAGTCGCTGTGGTCCGAACTGGTGGACTGATCCGGATGCGTGGACGATTGCGGTTGAGCCGTCTGGAGTCCACAGTGCGACGGCGTCGAGTGCTCCTCTCTCGTCCCGCCAGGCCCAGGTTGTGTGGCCGGGGAGGGCTACTGATGTGGGGAAATGGAGCCGTTCGAGCAGGTCAGAGGGTGGGATGGTGCTGTCAGTAGGGGGTTGCTCGAGTGCAGCGTCCAACTGTGGTGCCACGCTGGTTGTGCGCCAGGTCGTGAAGTGTGCTGGTGCCGGCAGGAAGCGGCCGTATGCGTGACCAGGGCCGGTGATGATGGCGCGGACGACTCCGTAGCCGAGCGGTACGACCATGATTGCGCCGAGAGCTGCCTGTCGCAGGAGCGGCCTTGGGATCATGTGCAGTCCGACGGTGGAGATGATGCGGTCGTAGGGGGCGTTGCGCGGATAGCCCTCAGCGACGTGCCCGGCTACCACCGTTGGGATGAAGCCAGCCTGCCGCAGGTGTCTCGACGCGCTCTCGACGAGCTGCGGGTCGATGTCGACGCTCGTTACGTTCGTGTCGCCGAGCCGGTGGCAGATGAGGGCCAGGTCGTAGCCGGTGCCGGTCCCCAGCTCGAGCACTCGGTGGCCTTCGCCGGTTTCGAGGGCCTCGAGCATGGCCAGCATCAGCGAGGGCTGGGTGGAGTAGCTGTTGGGGACACCGCGGTTGTCGAGTCGCGTCGTCAGCGCGGTATCGCTGTAGACCGCCTCCAAGTAGCCCGCATCTCCCCAGGCGAGCGGCATCCACGCCCCGTGGCTGTCCTGCTGGTACAGGCGTGGCACGAATACGTGGCGGGGGACGGAAGCGAAGGCATCGGCCCACTCGCTCGAGCACCCGCCGGCGACGATGACGGCAAGGCGCTGGCGTGCGGCGGCGGAGGCGTCGGTGTCAGACCAGTTCAATCGTGAGCTCCTCACAGGTACTCGGCGTGCGCCGCAGCGGCGCCAATGTGTTGAGGGCGGGGCACCTCGGGCATACCGAGCGCAGGCGGTTCATGGGCAGGACCACACCTCGACGTCCAGGACGTGGGCGCCTTGGCGGCCGAGGGCGACGCCGCGGTGAATGGCGCCGCTGGTCAGCTGTTTGCCGCAGGCGCAGCACGCGCGGCCGGCGTACTGCTCGGCGGACAGCTCCAGTGCGGACGGTAGTGGGGCTTCCCGACACGGCTTCGGGCCTGCAGTCCTGTCGACTTCTGGCCCGGTCACTGCGGCTCCGGACCGCGGTTGCGCCAGCTATGCCCGGACGCCCAGTCGTGATGGTCGCCGTCGTGGCCGGGGGCTTCGGTGCAGCGGTGTGCCGTGCCTGGTTTCCGGACCCAGCAGTAGCAGGGGATGACCACGCGGTTGGGGGTGGTGAACGGCGCCGGCGGGGTGCTCATGCCAACCTCGGCTTCGACTCGTCAGTGTCGGCGGTGAATAGGACCGAGGCTCCGTTTGTTGCCGCGCACTCTATGGGGGCGTAGGCCGACCCGTCGTGCCCGCTGCTTGCTGCGAATGCAGCCACGCAGACCATTTGGCTTGCGTCCGGGTGCGGGCAGTAGATGCAGTTCGCTTCATGCTGCTTCATGACGCGCTGGCCCTCCCCATGGCCGGGTTGAGGGCGGCCTCGATGGCAGCCTGGAGGGCGCCGGGCTGCGTGGTCCATGTGCCGTCGGTCGGGCAGATGCGCCAGTGCGGGCCGGGGCCTTCGATGCGGAGAGGTGGCGGGATGACGACGAACGTGCCCCTGCCGATCGGGCGCGTGTTCGTGACGGCCCAGTCAGCGGCGGCGCCTGCGGGGACAAACCAATAGAGGGCGAGGGCTCCGGGGTCTTCGAGGACCGCGCCGGAGCGTGCCCCGAGGATGCTCAGCGCGGTGAGGCCGACGCTTCGGGGGACGCGGACAGCGTCCCAGTCCCGGCCGGCGGGGATGGGGACGCAGTCCCTTTGCGGTCTGGCGGCTGGCGTGGGCACTGAGTGCTCCTCGTTCGGCGTGACGTGGGTGGGTAATCAGAGTGGCCCCAGTCAGCCTGCAGATCGAGGGCTTAGGAAGGGCTTTTGGTTGCCTCAAAGAGGACCTTCTAGCGGGCCTGAGGGTGAATACTGGCCGAAGAGAGGACTCGCTGTGACACTGGCAATGCACCTATTAGTCACGGAGGTTGAGCGTGCCCCGACCACCAGGAAACACCCGTCTCAAAGCCGCCCGCCTCGCGGCCGGCTACTCATCCCAGCAAGCCCTCGCCAGCGCGATGAGTCAGCAAGGACTCTCAGTTGGCGTGCGTCAGATCCGGCGATGGGAATCCGAGAACCCTCCTTGGCCGCATCCGGATTGCCAGAAGGTACTGACCCAGCTCCTCGGCCAGGACATCCAGGATCTCGGATTCACTCCACCGAGCGGACGTGACGCACCGACACCCGGGCGCCGTAAGGCAGTTGCGACCACCTTGGCGGCCGTCGGCCTGGCCGCCGTACCGGCGCAGACCTCCAAGTCGGTCCAACCTTCCACAGCCGGCAGCGACTTCGTGGCCGTTACACGAGCCCACCGACGGTTGTACTGGAGCGTTGCCCCTTCGACGCTGCATCCGGCCGCGAGTGCACACGCCGCCCTCGGTATCGCTCTGCTCACGGAGACAGCCGGTGCTACCCGGCAGACCGTGGCCGCGGCCTTGGCCGAGACGTATCTCCTGTGTGGGCGGATCGAGTTCTTTGACCTGCGCCAGCCCGACCGGGCGAGCGAGACCCTGCTCCGGGCGCTCCAAGCTGCCGGTGAGGCGGACGAGCCGCTGCTCGGCTCTGCGGTGCTGGCTCACACCGCATTCATCCCGGGCTGGGCGGGCCGCCGCGAGGAGGCAGCCGAGCGGATGGTGGCGGCACGGACGTATGCCCGCCGCGGCACGGCGTCAGCACAGTTCCTCGCCTGGCTGGATGCGGTCGAGGCCGAGTGCGAGACGCGGTGCGGCAACCCTCGCACGGCGTTGCACCTGATCGGCCATGCCGAGGACCTTCTTGCCGTCGGATCTCAGCATCAGAACCCGGAGTGGATGGACTGGTTCAGCCCGGTACGGCTGGCGGCGTTCAAGGGGAACACCCAACTCCAGGCGAATCACCTGCCGCAGGCGCGCGAAACGCTGCTTCAGGTCCTCGACACGTTGCGGCCGGACGAGGAGAAGCAACGCAGCGTAGTCCTCGGGGACCTGGCAGCCGTCGAGGCCGCGGCCCAGCGGCCGGAGGAGGCATGCGCCTACGCGGTGCGCGCGCTGGATCAGCTTGCAATCACCTGGTACGCGACCGGCATGGACCGCGTGAGGGACGTACGGCGAGCGCTCGCTACATGGCAGAACGAGCGCTGCGTCCGCGACCTCGACGAGAAGCTGTACGGGTGGGGCACTACCGTCAGCGCGCTGACTGGTTGAGCTGGACGATCCGCTCCCGGATTTGCAGGAGGCTGTCGATCCGCATGGTCGGCAGCCTCTTCGCGTCATCGCTGTTCCACTGGATGGTCGCCCAGGGGCCGCGATGAATCAGGGCCGTGGCCATGCCGGAGGTGATCGCCGGGCGAATGTCGTTATCGACACGGTCGCCGACGTAGAGGATCTCGTCGTTCGCGAAGGGGACGACCTCGGCGACGCGGACGAAGAACTCGGGGTCGGGCTTGCTCGCGCCCCAGTCGTCCGAGGTGCCGATGAGGTCGACGTCTTTGGTAAACAGATCGCGGAGGATCCCGCCGGCGCGGACCGTCTGATTGCCTGCGATGCCCAGCCACAGGCCGGCCTCGCGCAGCGCGGCGAAGGCTGGGCGTACGTCAGGGTAGAGGTCGTTTTCGCCGAACCATTCGGGTTTGCCCGCGGCAGCGCGGGCCTCGCGCTGTTCGTAGAGGTCGAAGCCGGGGCGAAATTCCTGGAAGGTGTCGCGGTAGTCGCGTCCTTGGGCGATGACGGCGCCGAACATGGCGGCGAAGGTGTGGCGGGGTACGCCGAGCCAGTCGGCCCAGGTGCCGTACTCCCTGGTTTCGTCCACTAGGCACTCACCGACGTCGAAGACCACTGCCCGAATCATGGGTCCGATCGTAGGCGCGGGATGGAAAACCGCTGCCGCAGGGGGCTGACCTTTCATTTGGTGTCATGCGGACTGGCGGGGTGGCAGCAGCAAGAAGAGATGTTGGCGACTCGAGGAACCTCCCTCCTTCTCGTACGCAGCATTTGCACGGCCAAGCCAGCGAGCCTGTCACGGGAGGTGCCAGCCGTGCCGGATCGGAGTCGTCACCGGCGCCCGCCAGACGGGATCGGCCGTGAAAGTTCCGTAACGTTTTGGTGGACTCTCCCGCCCCACGGGATTGCGCTTTTCGGCAGGTCAGAGGCTGTGTTTTATAAGCCGCATGGAAAGCATCGCAACGATTCACGCTGGATCTGGTTGGCGCTACTGCTTTTGCGGGGTCATGGCCGGCGACGGCTGGCGCCCGGCGGGGAAGCCACTGCACGCTGCCCAGGAGGAGGTCGGTGTCCCACCCGGGCGCTGGATGGGCCGGGGCCTGGCCGCACTCGGACTCGTGACGGACGACATCGTGACCGAGCGGCAAGCTGAATTGCTGCTCGGGGAAGGACGGCACCCGGACGCCGATCGGATCGAGCGCGAACTGCAGGAGGCCGGGAAGGACCCGGCCGCCGCGCGGCGGGCGACCGTCCTGGGACGGCCGATCGAGCACATCGCCTCCCCCCTGCTCGCGCTGGACCTCGTGTTCCGGCCGCCGCCGACCGCGCATGCGGCCTGGGCCCTGGCCGATGACGAAACGCGGCGAGTGCTGGAACTGTGCCACCAGATCGCCCGGAACAAATCGCTGACGTGGACGGAAGAATCGGTGGCGCAGGTGCGCTGGGGGAGCGGCGGGCGCCACCGAGCCCCGATACGCGACGGTCTGGTCATCGCCGCGTTCCGCCACTACGAATCCCGGACCGGCCAGCCCCTGCTGCACGACCACGCGCTGGTGTCCATCAAGGTGCGGCGACCGGACGGCCAATGGGGCAACCTGTCTGCCGACAGCATCTTCGATCACGTCGTCGCCGCGGGCACCCTCTACACCCTGACGTTCATGGAGGAGGTCTCCGAGCGGCTCGGCGTGGCGTGGGAGCCGCGTGAGGTGACGCCCGGCAAGCGGCCGGTCATGGAGATCGCTGGGATAGACCACCGGCTGATCGACTGGCAGTCCACCCGCCGTCAACAGATTCTCGACGCGTTACCTGGCATCGTGGCGCAGTACGAGAACCGACACGGCCACGCGCCGGGCGAGCGGGCCGCCTATGCGCTGGCTCGCCAGGCCGCCGACGACACCCGCCCGCCAAAGCCGCCCGCCAGTTCACTGTCCGAGCTGCGCGCGCGGTGGCGGGCATCAGCAATCCGCGCGGTAGGCACCGATGTCGTCGACCAGCTCATGGAGCGGGCGCGCGCGGCGGCGGCCGCCGTGCGGGACCGGGTGCAGTCCGCTGTCGACGTCGCCCTGGCCGCGGTCGACACCGTCGCCGTGGTGTACGTGATGCGAGGTGCGTTCCAGCACCGACACCTCCTCGCCGAAGCCCGTCGGCACATCGGCTACGTCCTGCGCGGCCGCCGGCACGAACCCGGCCTGGACGAACAGATCGTCCAAGCCGCCATCGACGGCTACACCTCTCCCGTCAGGCGGGCGCTCACCGCCGACTTCCGCTCCCTGTACCCACACGAGCCTGACGGCCAGGCCGAGGTACGCCCGCTGACCCAGAGACCGACAGCGTCCCGCTACGAGCGGGCCCGGCTCGCCAGCGATGCTCTTACCGCTCGGATCCGGGCCGCCCGCCGTTCGCGACGCCTTGCCACCCGCTCCCTGCCGCACGCGGTGTCCCTTGCAGCCGGAACGGTCTCACCGCAGCAAGATCGGCAGGCCCGCGGCGAGGCCCGCGTTGCCCGGATGATCGCCAAGGCCCGCCATGAGAGGCAGCAGCAGACGACCGACATCGCCACGGCCGACAGCACCCTGCGGTTCATCGAGGCTGCGGCCAAGCTCCGCGATGGCGTGAAGGAGCGCACGGTCGCGTACGGCCCACCCACCCGGCCCGCAAGTCCGAAGCCCGCCCAACAGTCGACCTCTCAGTCCGCACCGGACCAGAGGACCACACCACGGAGGCCCGCATGACCACACCGAACGACCGGAAGATCGAGGCCTTGGCCGCACGGCTCCAGGAGGGAGTCCGCGAGCGGGCGGCCGTATTCGGCCCGCGCCCGCTGCCCGCTCGTGTAAAGACCAAGGCGTCCAAGACGGCAGCGGAGCGGAAGAAGCAGTTGCGCGAACAACGCAGCCGACTGCAGTCGGCATCCCGCCGCCGGTTCACCGGGCGACAGTCCCGTCTGCCCCGCCCCCGGCAGAACCGCATCGGCAGCGCCGCCGCCCGCCGTGACGCGCGCGCCCTGTCCCGGCTGCGGCGCTCCAACGTGTGGCTGCGGTGACCGGCCGCTGCACCGGGCGGGTGTCACGCCGACGACGTCGCGGGAGTGAAGGTCGCGCCGAAGAGCCCTCGCGCCCTTGGTCGGGGCGAGACCGCTGCGGCCACCGTTGCCGCCCGCAGTCGGCAGTCGTCTTCTCTTCCCGCCGTGGCGCGGTCTCGAGCTCGAGCCAGGAGAACAAGGACTCTTGCAGTTGGGACCGGCCGGTCTAGGGAGCTGTCGCGGTCGTCACCGTGCCGCCGGGAAGCTGCCGGGGTTGACGTAAAGCTCAACCCTCTTCCCTGGCCAGACTCAACGGCCGCGTTCTGTTACACCCATAGGGCTGGGTCCCCGAGCGGAGGAGGCTCGGGGACCCAGCGGAGTGCTCAGCCGAAGGGCCCGCCCATCCGCCCCGGGGAAGCGGACGAGCGGGGCCGGCCTGGGGAGACCAGCTGATGGTCTGGCCCTGCGGGTGACGGTGAACTCCGCCGCCGCCGGTGTGCTGCCGGTGTGGCAGCGGCCGAGCTGCTCCTCGACGGCGTCCATAGGGCGTCCGGGCCGATCTGCCGCACGATCCAATGACTATCCTCCTCGTAGAGGGCGGCCCACGAGCCGTATTCGACATCGACCAGGACGTCCTCGGCGCGCCCGTCCCGCTCCATCGTCCGGCGCTGCGCGTGCGGTACGGCGAACTGCATGACGAAGCGGGACGTCCAGTCGTTCAGGACATCTGCCCCGATGGTGGCCTCGCGCGACTTGCTCGCGCTGAGGTCGGGCAGCATGCCGAGCGGGGCGGTGTGTGCGGGCGAGCGAGCATGAAGCTGACCTGTCCGCTCAGGAAAGGTCCGGACGCGGTGTCGTCGTCGTGGACCATCAAGCGCGCAAGCTCCGAGGCGCCGAGCCAGCCGCCTATGGTCGTCAGGATCAGCCCGCCGGGCCGGGTCTGCTCGATCCAGGCCGCAGGGACCGTCTTCACGCCGCACGTTGCGATGATCCTGTCGTACGGCGCCCCGTCGGCGCAGCCGAGGAGTCCGTCACCGCTGATGAGCGTCGGGTGGATGCCGATCTGGCTGAGGGCGGTGCGCGCCCGCGCGGCCACGCCCTCGTCTGCTGCGGAGTACTCGTCGACACGTCATCGTCCGTCCATGGTTTCGGATCTTGATGACGCCGTCGTCATCGAGGCTGCGGGCGGCGAACTGCAGCCCGAAATCGTCATCGGGTAGTACGGGTCCAGCATGTGGAGGCCCACGCCGTAGCTGAGGCCGTACAGGCCGCTGTCAGTGCGCATGATGATCAGACCGGCCGCAGAGTGACTGCGCTCGTTGACCTCGAGACCGGTGATCTCCTCGACCGCCGTGCATCAATCGGCCCTGTCACGGGGGATGCCTCCGATGATCAGCAGCCCTTCGAACTCTTCTCGGGAGAAGGGACGGGCCGGGTATCCGGGGCGCTCCAGATATTGGCGGCGGACGAGTTCGCGCAGTTCGACCTGGCGCCCGTCGGGGACCTTGAGCCGGTGGAGAATTGACTTACGGGTGGCGGGCTTGCGCTGGTTCTGGCCAGGCATCAGGCGGTCCCGTCGCGTGACGCTGGCTTCGGCTGGCGATTGAGAACCGGGCGGCACCCTGATAGTGCCAGCCCGTCAGGGGCTTGGGGATCATGCGGCAGTGTGCGGCTCGCCCTGGCCGAATCGAAGAGCGCGCAGGATCTGCCCGTGCTCCTTGCGGGCGACAGCAGCGGGGATGCGGCCGGTGGCGCGGCGCAGGGCCAGAGTGGCAAGTGCGTCCGCGGTCTCGTTGAGGTCGTGGCCGATGTGGCCCTTGAGCCAGCGGACCTCTACGCGGTCGCGGTGCGGCATCAGGTCGGCTAGGAGCTGCCTGCCCTCGGGGAACACAACGGCGCGGTGGGCCACCGCCGGGTTGGCGCTTTCAAGGGCCCGGTTGATGATGGCGACGGCTTCGGAGCTGTCACACAGGATGACGACGGGGCAGTCCCGGCTGCGTCGAGGAGGGCGAGTGCGGCGTTGCAGATGCCGACGACCTCCGCCTCGCCGCTGCTGGAGGCCATGGAGTCGCCACGGCCCGTGATGCCGTTTTCGGAGACCCAGCCATAGCCGCACACGGTGGACTCGTCGCCGACCGCGGCGTCGGCGACGGCTACGACCGCATGCGGGAGGAGGTCGTCGAGGATCGCGTATCGGTCCGAGGCGGTGTCGGGCTCGGCGATCTCCCTCGTGACGTCATCCTCGTCCAGCCCATCCGCGGCAGGGACTTCCATGGCAACGGCCTCGGCGAGAGCGAGGTGGCATCGCGGGCACTCCGCGGCCCGTTCCGGGCAGCCGGCCTGGTGCTCGGCGGACAGCTGCCGCGCCCGGTCCCACAGGTCCAGGTGCACGGTGGCGAAGCGCGCGAGAGCCCCTTCGTGGCACTGGGTGATGAGGTCGGCGAACACCCCAGTGGCCGTGAGATCCCGAATGCGGTCGTGGAGATCGGCGGTCCGGTGCTTGGCCTCGACCGCACGGGCGGTGAGGATCGCGGTGTCGTGATAGGCATCGTCGAGCGCGTCGAGCTGGGCGCTGCGGGCGGTGAGGGGACGGGCGAGCGCGGCCCGCTCGGCCTGGGCGATCGCGTAACGGCCCCAGGCCAGCGCGGTACGGGCGTGCCGACTCCACCTTTCGACGACCGCGTCATGTGCAAGGTGCGGGTTCTCCGCCTCCCGGGCGTCGTGCAACAGGGCCTGGATGAAGGAGTCGTCTTCGCAGTCCAGCAGTTCGCGGATCGGAGAAGGTATTTCGGGGTGCATCAGTCGGCGCTCCCGTGCCCACCGGGCCCGGTCGTGGTTCGGGACACTGAGAGCGTCATAGGGCAGGCCCCGGTGGGCGAGCTCCTCTTCCAGGGCGCGGAGGTACGCCTGCGGATGCGCGGCCCGCGCAACCCGCAGGTCCAGCGGAGCAGTCACCGGCGCGCGCCGCTGCGCCATCCGACGGGCATGCTGCTCTTTGCAGACGGCTTCAGCCTGGGATCGGGCACGCCGGACCCGGCGGACGTACGTGCGCAACGACGGCAGCCGCTGCGTCGGCAGGCCGGAGAGCTCAGCGCGCCGGACAGCTCCACGAACAAGAACCTCGGCGTGGGCGAGAGCGATCGCCACCGGTTCGGCGAGCGCGGGGTGTCCCAGTGCGGCTTCGGTCTCTGGACTGCCGGTGCCGTTCATCCGGGCGAGGGCGGCATCCTGGAGCGCGGCGAAGTCCTCGGCGAGGCGGCTGACCAGTTCGGGGCGCGCAGGCAATGTCACGGAGAACTCCGATCGAGGGCGGATGGTGAAGCGCTTTGTGGGGTGGATGCTCAGCCGGGCGATGACGAAGGCAGTGTGATCACCGCGGTGCGGCGGGCGGCCACAGCTCGCGGGCCAGGCCGGTGAGGACCAGGCGCTGTCGGCGGGTCATCGAGGCCGGCAGGCGCCGCGCGTAGCGGGAGGCGCGCATGTGGTTGCGTCGTGCGCTGCGGAGGTCGCCGCGGTCGCGGGCGGCGGCGATGTCGCGCAGGGTGTCGTCCAGGGCCATCAGCAGGTCGGCCCGTGGGATCGATCCCGGCCGCAGCGCGGATGCCTCCCAAGTACGCGGGACGCGCTCGTCCCAGATGGGTCCGCCGCCGGTCAGGCGCGCGGATCGTCGTACGCGCATGGTTGTCCCCCTTGTTGTGTGAAGTGACGGTTCCTCGGTCAGGCTCACAGCGGAGCTGCTTGTGGGTTGTCTTGTCCGTCCTCGCAAACGGAGGCCGTGTTGTTCCACCCGCGGGTCGGTGTCGGTGTCGGGGTCAGGGCGCGGGGTCGGCCTTGGCGGTGTCGTGGACGTTGGTGAGGCAGGCCTTCATGAAGTCGTCGCGGTGGACGGTGCCGCCGTTGGGTTGCTCGGAGATCTGGGAGTACTGCTGCGAGCATGTGGTGTCGTTGGAGGTGAAGGTCATGGTGCCGTCGTCGGTGTAGACGCCGCCTGCGATGACGCCTGCCGAGTAGACGCCGAGAAGGGTGGAGCGGCCGAAGACCGGCTTCTCCACGGTCTTGGTGACCGTCTTGGAGACGACCTTGGGCGGGCGGGCCTCGGCCTCCTCGGCTCGGTGCGTGGCAGTGGCCGTCTGACGGCGGGCGGCCTCCAACGCGGAGTGCGTGCGCACGTGGTCGACCACGGTCACGGTGCCGGAGGCGGCGGCCAGTCCGCAGGCCGCGATGGCGATGATCTTCTCTCTGGTCACTGAGCGTTCCTTTGCGGAGGGCGGGCGATGCGGGACGCGGCGGGGGCACGGTTGCGGGGGACCGCAACGCGTGCCGACGGTTGGAGTCAGCCGCCGAGGGTGAAGGCGATGTCGCCCTTGCGGAGCTCGGCCTCCGTCTTGGTGAGGTCGCCACGGTGGGAGACCTCGACGCGGTAGAGCTTGGAGCCGGCCGGGATGCCGTGGACGGTGAACTTGAACAGGCAGGAGGTACCCACGACTTCGCCGGTGGTCAGGCTGTCGGCGGCGACCACCGTTCCGGAGGCGTCGGAGATGGTGACCTCGGTGCCGACGTCGAGGTCGTCGTAGCCGTCGTCGCCGGTGCAGGAGCCGCCGTCGTCGGTGAAGCCCTCGGGGTCCATGAGGAAGATGCCGCCGGTGGTGGTGAAGGTGTCCGGATCATCGGCGAAGTCGATGGTGGTGCCGACCCAGGCGAGGGCGACCAGGGCGGCGCCGGCCACTGCGCCGACGGCCAGTGCGGTGGCGGGGCGCATGCCGCCGATTCGTGTGGCGAGCGACGGGCGCGTCTGCGGCGGTGCCGGTGCCGGAAGCGGCGGTGTGGTGGGCGGGTCGGGGACGGCGACCTCGGATACGGCAGGCGCGTCCACGGGGGGCGCGGGAGCCTGGCCGGTGGCCTCGGAGGCGGCGTCTGACATGGCGGTGGTTCCTCTCGCGGGGACTGCAGTGGGTGTCGTGCGGTGGTGCGGGAGGTGCGGGTGGTCAGACGGCGGCGCGGCGCCGGTGGTCGGCGAGGGCGCCGGAGGCCCACAGGGGTACGAGGCGGGGGAGTTCGGTCGGGGCGACCTGACCGCGTACACAGCGCAGGCCCAGCTTGGCGAGGGAGTCGGCGGCCTCGTTGAGGGGGTGGCCGACGTGCGCCTTCTCGTGGACGAACGTCAGGCCCGGGGTGTACTCGGCGATCATCTGGAGCTGTACGAGGGTGGGGGTGCGGCCCTGGGAGCGGAGGTGGGTGTCGTAGCCCTCGGGCATCCCGCTGCTGCCGCGCTGCCAGGCGTGCAGGTGGGACAGGGCCTCGATGTTGTCGACGCGGATCTCGACCGGGTGGCCGGGGTGGGCGGCGAGGATGCGCTTCAAGCCCCAGTAGACCGCGCGCAGTTCGGTGACCAGGACCCGGACGCCGGGGCGGGCGAGGTGCCGCGGGTAGAGGTGCGCCCGCAGGCCGGCGTGCCCGGTGGTGGCGAGGTAACCCGAGGCGATGCGGTCCGCGGCCACGGATGCGTCGGTGGCCAGGACGATCGGCCCGGATATGGCCTTGACCTGGTCGTCGATGCAGATGCCATGGCGCTTGCGGGTCTGCGGCCGGGGTGCGTGTGCGAGCGGTGAGCGGCGGCCCACGACGGTCCTCCTCTTCGTGGCGGTGGCGGTGGCGGTGGCGGTGGGGGCGGCGGGCGGCGTGGGCTGCTCGCCGCCGGGAGGGGCGGCGGTGGCGCGGGTGGCGCTCGGCGTGGTTCAGGTGGTGGGCGCGGGGTTGGCGCGGACTCCCGCGTAGATGGTCAGGAACAGCTCCAGGTCGGCGGCCTCGTCCGGGGCGGCGCGTCCGGAGGCGAGTCGGGTGCGGGCGTCGCGATGGGCACGGTGCAGGTAGCCGCGGTGGTCCAGGTGGTGCCAGAGGAGACGGAAGGCCTGCTGGTGGTCGTACAGGCTGGTCTCGTATTCGCCCTTCGAGACGCGGCGCGCTTCCTTCAGTAGGGCGCGGAAGTTGTCGTCGTCGCTGCGTTCCAGCAGCGAGGCCAGGTATCGGTAGTAGACGGTGAGCTCGGGCTCCTCGGACTTGGCCAAGCTGTGCGTCTCCCTGTCACTCGGGTGTGGTGTGTCCGCTGTGCCGGTCAGCCGACCTTGACCCACTTCTGGCAGCGGGTGGTCTTGAAGACCTCGCCCTTTCGGACGGTCACCCGGCCGCTGCCCTGGAGGTTCTCGTTACTGATGATCGAGTCGAACTCGCCGCTGGAGTCCTGGGCCCGCTCCCAGTAGCAGCCGAACGCGCCGTCCGGCCCGGCGGTGCGGTACGTGCCGGCGGCCATGTCCGTGCCGACCAGGTACTCGCCGTCCCCGGCGACGGTGGTGGCGGGGCCCTTCGGCTTCGGCGGCTTCGCAGTCACCGTCGCCGTCACGGTCACCGTCGGAGCCGGGGCGGCGGCCTCGGCGCTGGCAGTTGCGGTCACCGTCGCTGTAGGGGCGGGGGCTGCAGCCTCGCTGTCTCCGGCCTCGGCGTCTCCGCCGCCCATCCCGGCGCCGAGGATCAGGGCGACGAATCCGATGGCGCCGTGGGTGAGCCAGGCCTTGCGGCGGGAGGGCTTCGGCTGGGCCGGGGGCTGCGGCGGTACGCCGGGCCACGTCGCCCAGCTGGTGGTGTTCTGCGGTTCGGGGCTGGTCATGGCTGGCACTCCATGTGATCGAGAGGGAGGTGGGGCTTCGAGCCCACCTGGGGCGTGCGGCGGCCGCAGTGAGTTCATCCGTGCATGCGGGAGCGCAGGTCCTGTAGGAGCGCTGTGTGGGCAGCGCTCCCAGTTGGAAGCGTGAACAGATAAGCAGAATAGTGAAAGCACTGTCAATCGCGCCAACAATTTTGGGTGGCGTGTAAGGTGTTGGCGGTCAGCACGCCCACCAGGTCAGGAATGCCATGCCTAAGCCATCCGCGCAGGTGACCGCAGCCGAGATCTCCCGGCTCGCCGGGGTCACACGCGCCACGGTCAGCAACTGGCGCCGCCGGCACGCGGATTTCCCGGCCCCCGCCGGCGGCACAGACACCAGCCCGCTGTACGACCTCGAAGCGGTCCGCGCCTGGCTCGACGCGCGCGGTCACGGCACCGCCGCCTCACCGTCGGAGGAACTCCGTGCCGCGCTGCGTCTGTACACGGGTGGCGGCAGCGCCGCGACCCGACTACTTCCCCTGGTGCTCGCCGCGGCTCAACGCGACGCGGCCCAACTCACTGCGCTGAGCAAGCTGTCCGACCCGGACCTGGCGGCCCGGTCGCACGACGCCGTCGCCGACCTCGCCGAGAGCGTTCCCGACGCCGAGTCGGTCACCTACACCCCCGCCGACGCCTCGTTGCTGCGTGCGCTCCTTCAGTGCGTACAAGAAGAGGGCGGACGGGCAGCGCTCGATGTCCTGGCCGAACGCGAGCTGGAAGAGAGCGCCGCCAGCGGTGCCTACCAGACGCCCGAGCCGCTCGCCGACCTCATGGCCCGCCTGCTCGCGCCCGCCTCCGGCCCGTACCCGGCCCGGGTCCTCGACCCGGCATGCGGCAGCGGCACGTTGCTGGCTGCCGCGGCCCGTCGTGGGGCCACCGAACTGTTCGCCCAGGACTCCCTCCCGGTGCAGGCCCAGCGCAGCGCGGTACGACTGCGCCTGGCCGCACCCGATGCGGAAATTTCCGTCCGGGCCGGGGACAGCCTGCGCGCCGACGCCTTCCCGGAACCCACCGCCGACGCGGTGCTGTGCAACCCGCCGTACGGGGACCGCGACTGGGGCCACGATGAGCTCGCCTACGACCCACGCTGGGTCTACGGCGTACCGCCGCGCGCCGAGTCCGAACTCGCCTGGGCCCAACACGCTCTGTCCCACCTGGCGCCGGGTGGCCTGGCGGTCATGCTGCTGCCGCCGGCCACCGCCGCACGTTCCTCCGGACGCCGGGTACGCGCGGAACTGCTGCGCGGCGGCGCACTGCGCGGCGTGATCGCGCTGCCGCCGGGAGCGGCCACACCCTTCCATATCGGACTGCAACTCTGGCTCCTGCAACGCCCCCAACCGGATGGCGGCGACCGCCAGACCGTGCTCTTCGTCGACCTCTCGGGTGACCAGACGACGCCCGACCGCGCCTCGACCCGAACACGAGCAGGACAGGCGGCGCTGGACTGGGAGGCCCTGACCGCCAGCGCGCTCGAATGCTGGCAGGCGTTCGATGCGGACCCGTCGGGGTTCGCCGACCATCCCGGCATCGCACGCGCGGTGCCGGTTATCGACCTCCTGGACGATCTCGTCGACCTCACCCCGGCCCGCCACGTCCGGGTCACCCCGCCCGCCGCCGACCCCGCCCAGGTCGCCAAGCGGGCGGAAGAGCTGACCGAGCGCTTGGGCCGCGGCGTCGCGGCATTCGCCGATGCCTCTGCTCTGGGCATCTGGCAGCCGACGGACACGTCGCGGGAGTGGCGTACGGCAACCGTCGCCGACCTCGCACGAGGCGCCGCCCTCTCGGTACTGCGGGCAGCACCTGCCGTACGAGGGGCGGACGATGCAGTTCTGCCGAAGGAGTACGTGGGCCGCCCTGTCCTTACCGCGTCCGATGTTGCAACCGGCGCCCGCGCCTCTGGCAGCCACGACGAGCAGCGCCTTGCCCACACCGTGCCCATCGAGGCGGGTGACATCCTGGTGCCGCGCATCGTCAGCGCCCACGGCACCCGGGCCCGCGTGGCCGACGAGCAGGACGCCGGCTGCCTGCTCGGCCTCAACGTCCACCTCTTCCGGCCGGACCGGGAACGCCTGGATCCGTGGTTCCTGGCCGGCTTCCTCTCCGCCGAGGACAACGTCAGCAGCGCCTCCACCGGCAGCACATCCATCCACCTCGACTCCGGACGACTGCGCGTCCCACTGCTGCCGCTCGCCGAACAACGCAGCTACGGCCAGGCGTTCAGGCGCCTGCACGAACTACGCACCGCCGCACAGCAGGCCGCGGACCTCGCGGCGGAAAGCGCCGGACTGCTGACTGCCGGCCTCACCAGCGGCGCACTGCTCCCCCCGGACACCGATTCCGCCTGAGCCCGGCCGCCCGCCATGCCGCTCACCCGCGAGATCCACTCAGGCGGTGGGCGGCAGGAATTCGCTCGGCGTGCCGCTGCAGCTCACGCTGAGCGCTTCGCGGGTGCGGGTGCAGGCGTCGAAGAGGGGGCAGAGTTCCCGAAGAGGTCCGTGTCGTGCTGCAGCGGATCGGCCTCGCGCGGGGTGATCTCACGGGCGAACGGGACGGTGCCTTCGGCGACGCCGAGGAGCCGACCCTGGCCGCCACGGTGGCACCATACGGTGCCTCTCGTATCAAGCGATGGGCGGCCAGCGGGTCAACGCCTGCACTGGGGAGACAAAGGGCAGCGTCGGCACCGTTCTGACCCCGACTCGGGCCGAGGCCAAGAGGCCGCAGCGGACCTCGCCCGAGCAGTACGGGAGGCAGTGCTGCACCAGGGGACCGTCGGCGCATTCTCCCGTCCGGCCGTTACCACGCGGTGTGCACCGGCGGAGCACGGCACGACCCGTCCTTGAGGGCGGTCCGCAGATCGCTCAGGAACCCGGGAACACCCATCAACTACTCGATACCCATGGCCATCAGGCCATCCACGCCGGGCGTCCGGGCTCCCCGGTTGCCCGCGACCCGGTCGAACGCCGCCAACAGCGTCGCCGTCGAGTAGCGCGTAAACGTACGAGAACGGCCGTCAACAGGGTCGCGGAACGCGAGAACGCCCCCGACTGTGTGGCCGAGGGCGTCATCGGGTGATTGCGGCTACGCGTCGGCCTGCTCGCTCAGCGGACGGAGCCGGAAGATCGTCCGGCACGACGGACATGCATACAACGTCATGCCGGGGCCGCTGTTCGCGTGCACGATGCGCACCGCGACGGCATGGGGTGAGGTGCGCTGACACCAGTTGCAGTAGTGGTAGGTAGGCTCCGCCATGTCGCGACTCCTCGGGTCGTGGCCACGCCCCGGGGGTGTTCGCGCATCCGCCGGGGTTCCTTTTCGATATACCACGGTAGACCATGGGCCTCCATGGTGCACCATGGGCTGCCGATGCGGCCAACGGTGCACCGCGTGACGATCGCCGTATGGCTGAGTACGAGTGGCAGCGCATTGCGCGGGCGATCGCTGATGACATCGCGTCCCGGCGCATCCCGCCGGGCGGGGCGCTGCCGGGCATCGTGCGGATGGCGGAGGAGTATGGCGTCGCCGATCGGACCATCCGGCGCGCGCTTCAAGACCTTCGGGAGCGGGGGCTCATTGAGACGCTCCCGTCGAAGGGATCATTCGTCACCGAGCCGGCTGACGACCAGGATGGCGTGTAAATGCAAAAAGGCCCCACCGCCTGAGGAGGGCGGATTCGCGTGATCGTCGCAACGCTGCAGGCCCATGGTGCCAGAGCGACGGCGAAGGCTTGGGCGGGGGTTTGCCAACCCAGGGTCTTGCGGGGTCGGTTGTTCAACCGGTGCTCGATGGCACGGAGGTCCTTAGCCGTCCTCCGGCTGCCCGCCCCTCCCCTCCAGCCGCCCCGGCATCGGCAGCACCTCCCGCACCGCCGCCCACTCGGCGTCCGTCATGTCCGACGGATACCTCGGCTCCCGGCCCGGCCGATCGCCCGCATTCCCGAACCGGTGCGCGAGACCAGCCCCGCGATCCGCCGCGTGTTGCGGTGATTGCCCTCCAGGTCGAGTACCTGGCATCCACCGAGTGCCTTGGTGATTTCCGGCAGCGTCGGATGGGTTTCGGTCAGGCGCTGGCACTCGTCGGCGTAGACCGTGGTCCGTGCCCCCAGGACCCGTTCCGGTCCACGGCTGACTGGGCGGAGATGGGGTTCACCATTTGTGTACGCCGTCAACGAACCCAGTCGTTGAAGGAGGCTGCGCCCCTGTGTACGGTGGCTCATATGGTAGACACTCCTGCGACCCCGACTAATCCGCTGGTCACCGGATCCGAGATCGCCCGGTTGGCCGGAGTCACGCGGGCTGCGGTCTCCAATTGGCGGAGGCGGTACGACGATTTTCCCCCGCCTGTGGGCGGCAGTGTGAACAGTCCGCTGTTCGACTTGGCCCAGGTGCAGGCGTGGTTGGAGCGGCAGCGCAAGGGGCAGGACGTCTCGGCCGAAGTGCAATTGTGGCAAGTGCTGCGCGGGGCATACGGCGACGAGATGATCGAGGGGCTTGTTGATGTGGCTGAGACCATCTCCGGAACGGAAGCCTCCGCCGACCTTCCGACGGACGCCGTTCGGCTGGCGCGGGTCCTGGTCGCAAGCAGCTCTGCGGCTGACATTATCGACGCTCTCGCCGAGCGCTTCACCGACTCCGTGCGCCGGGCAGGGTCGGACCAGGTGACTTCGCCACGCATCGTCCGGGCCGTACGCCACTTCGCCAGCGAGGTGGAAGCAGACGCGACGCTCTTTGACCCGGCCTGCGGCATCGGCACCCTCCTCCTGACCGTCGCCCTTGAGCAAGGGTTGAAGCTATATGGGCAGGAGGGGGATGCCCGCAGCGCCCGCTTCGCGCAACTGCGCGCCGAATTCACCAGGGGCATTGATGTTGTCGTTGCCACTGGTGACTCCCTCCGAAACGACCAGTGGGCAGATCTCAGGGCCGACCTCGTCGTCTGCGACCCACCCATCGGTGACGCGGACTGGGGGCGCGAAGAACTGCTCCTCGACTCCCGCTGGGAATTCGGCACACCGTCGCGGGCCGAAGGAGAACTCGCGTGGCTGCAGCACGCTTATGCCCACACCTCGCCCGGCGGCCGGGTCCTCATGGTCATGCCCGCCTCGGTCGCCTATCGCAAGGCAGGCCGTCGCATCCGTGCCGAGCTCGTACGGCGAGGTGTCCTGACCCAGATCACGGCACTTCCGCCAGGCGTCGCGGCGTCGCACGCGTTGCCCGTGCACCTCTGGCATCTGCGCCGGCCACAGTCTCTCGGCGACGCGGGAACCAGCGTGCGCATGGTCGACCTGACCGCGAACGCCCCGGACGGTTCCCTGCAGCCGCGAGCCGACCAAGTGGCGGACGTCTCCCTGATCGAATTGCTCGACGATGCCGTGGACCTCACCCCGGGCCGTCACGTGGCCGAATCCCACCGCGACTACGTGGCGGAATACCAGGCTTTGCGTCGGGAGCTCACCAAACAGGCCCGGCTGCTCGCCGAGTTGCTACCCGCACTGACCCTGGGCGCGAGCGCCAGCGCGCTGGAGGGGCCATCCGTCAGCGTCGCCGACCTCGCCCGCGCCGGACTGGTCGAGTACGGCGATCCGGAACCCGTCTCTGTCAGCGACCAGCTTGACACCGACTTCCTCCAGGGGTTCCTGCGCAGCTCGGCGAACACCCGGCGGTCCACGAGTGCCAGCGGCACCTTCCGGTTGGACGGCAAGGGCGCGCGCATTCCACAGATGGACATCGCAGACCAGCGCCGATACGGCGCCGCGTTCCGCGCACTTCAGGAGTTCGAGGAACTGGCTCGACGTGTGGCCGAGTTGAGCACACAGGCATCAGCACTGGCGCGGAACGGTCTGGGCAACGGGGCGCTGGCCCCCGGCGAGTGACAGGCCCAGTCAGCGGCAGGCCCCGGGCCGGTTTCCCTGCGGTGCGAACGAACCTGCCGCACCGCTCCACGACACCGACAGCGCCTCCCGCGCCCGCGTGCACGCCACGAACAGCAGACACCGCACCCGCAGCAGATCCGAGTCGTGCTGGAGCGCGTCCACCGAGGCCGGTGTACCTCGCGGGCGAAGGGCACCACACTCGCCGTCACGCCGAGGACGGCCACGCAGCGGAACTCCAGTCCCTTCATGGCATGCATGGTGGCGAGCCGAACCCCGTCCGCGTCCGGTCCGGGGTTGTCCTTGACCCTGACCACCGGGACATGCGCTGCGACCAGCTTGTCGTAAGCCTTGTCGAGCAGCACGTTGAAGCGTGCGCAGACATCGATCTCCGACGGGCGGATGCCCTGGGCGATCCAGCCCAGGACGCGTTCGACGAGCGCCGCCACCTCGGCCTCCTCCGAGCCGTACCCCTCCACGTGCGGCCTGCGGCGGTGCAGCAGCGACCGGTAGCCCGCCAGGGTGTCGGTGCCCTCGCCGCCGAGGTCGTCCACCGAGACCGGGCTGAGTATGCCCGTCGACCAGGCGAGGATCTCCTCCGTACTGTGGTAGTTGATGCGCAGGCGATGCGTGCGTCCGGCCAACGCGATGCCCAGGGAACCGAGCGAGACCTTCGAGTCGTAGATCCGCTGGCGCGGGTCGCCCGTGATGAACAGATCGTTGCTGTTGGGTGCCACCGCTCCGCGCAGGACACGCCACTGGGCAGGGTGCAGGTCCTGGGCCTCGTCGACCACGACGTGGTCGTGCGTCGGCGACGAGGCAGCCAGGAGATCGGCCGCGCGGGCACACACCCTGAGATGGGTGGTGGCCTTCTGGTCGCGCAGCATGGAATCGAACAGCTCGACAGCGGGCCACAGCTGCTTCCGCCGCGCCGGTGACAGCGCGCTGCCGCGGCCGCGCCGGGCGGCGGCACGGTAGGCGTCGATGGTGCGCAGATCCTGGGCGAGGACGACGTGCCGGTACTCCTGCGCCAGGAACTGCTCCGTCCACCGCAGCCCGAGCTTCTTGACGACCCGCTGCCACAGCAGCCGCTCCTCGCGGTCGCCCACGGGGGAGGGAGCCTTGCCCTCATTGCGGGTCACAATGCCGTGCGCATAGGCGTTGACCGTGGTCACGTCCACACGGTCGAACAGTGCCGCGTCACCGTCCAGAAGAAGGGACAGATTCTCGCGCAGGGCGGCGGCCAGGGCGTTGGTGTACGTGGTGAGCAGGACTCGGGCGTCCGGCGACCGAGTGAGGAGGTGCTTGATGCGGTGCAGGGCGGCGACCGTCTTGCCCGTACCAGGACCGCCGGTCACCTGGACCGGGCCGCCGTACGACACCCTGGGCGACCCGGCGCTGTGAGGGGTGGAGGAAGACCCGTCAGGCCGCGAACGGCTTCTCCAGGATGTCGGCGAGCCTCCGGGCCGGAGACCAGGGTGATGCGGCTTCTGGTGTTGGCGATGGCGACGGCCAGACTCTCGTCCGGATCGGGGCACGCGTCGACGGGACGGCGCACGGTGACCACGTCCCGGTACACATCTTCCGGGCTGAACTCCTCGGCGAGGTACTGCAGCACCTCGCACTGGTCCTCCGGCAGCAGCGGCTCGAAGGCCTGCAGCTGGGCCTTGTCGACGATGGTCCGCACCGCCCGCAACACCTGGTCGACGATTCCGAGTTCGCGCAGCACGGTGTCTGAGTACTTGGCGAACAGCAGCGAGTCGGCCGTGGCGGCGGCCTGTTCCAGGGCAGGGGTCAGCTGCTCGATTGCGACCACGTTGCGGACTTCCAGTGCCCGCGTGGCGGAGTTTGTCGTGTACAGCCGCTTGGCAGCCCAGGTGTACGCGTCGTCGTGCGGGACGACGTTGACGAGCAGGAACACGTCACTGCCGTCGTCCGGAGTGAGGACGACACCGCGCCAGAAGTCGTTGATGCGGATGGTCCGCATACGCGGATCGCGCGCGTTCTCCACGGACTCCAGGTGAAGTCCCTTGTCCGCCTGCAGACCAGGCACGCTGTGCTGCTGGAATTTCTGCATCGCCTTGCGCACGCCTGCCCTGACGGGCTTATCCAGGACGTCGTAGCTCTCCCAGAAACTGTTGGTGAACGCGAGCTGAGGCACGACGTGCACTCGCCACCCTGGACGGGCACTCGGCAGTCGATCATACGCGCGGGGTGTACGGAATTCATGCTTCTGTCATATGCAGGGTGATCGCGGCGATGTCCTCGAGCAGGCCGGACGGTTCCTGGTCCAGGTCCAGAGCATGCTGATGGATCACGATGCCCGCGTGCCGCACCCGGTGGGCGGCATGCGGAGCGTTGCCCTTCGCATACACCAGGTGCCCCTCGCCCAGCCCCAGGGCCGTGCAGTACGCCAGCATCTGGTACAGGTCGCCGTCCGGATATCCGCCCCGCTTCTCCGCCTTGTACTTGGCGTCCACGACGGCGCACGGCCGACGGTCCGGGCCGTACAGCACAAAGTCCGGCTTCATACGGATCGCTGACGCCTCGTCGAGGTGGTGCGGATCCTGGAACCGGCAGGTGTGAACCGAGCCGCGGAAAGCCTCGCGCAGGGCGACCGTCACGAAGTCCTCGAAGAGCTTGTTCATGTCGAACAGGAACCCGTCGATCCGGAGCCCGCCCGGGGCATGTTCCGCCGACGCGTCCTCCAGGACGGCGCGGGCGAGGTGGAGGGCATGGTGGTAGCGGGCGTTGAGACGCGTCGGCCGCCAGCCGGGGAGCGGCTGTCCGCGCACCACGGCGGTGACGTCGATCAGCCGGGCACGCTGGTGCAGCAGTCTGCGGCGCACCTCGCTTGGTACACCGGGCAGCCGCAACAGGCGCTCGACGGCCGCCCGCAGGATGCGGTTCTCCGCGATGTCGCCGGTGAACTCGTCGTACGCCACCTCCACGGGCAGTGCCGCACCGAACCGGCGCCGTATCTGTTCGGCCTCCCGGATCCGGCCACGCACGACGAGCGCGGTATCCTCCGTCGCCCAGTACCCCTGCAGCAGGCCCTGCCGCAGGGCCCGGTCCACCTGACGCTCCACGGCGTGGGCGAGCGCGGGCAACAGATCGTGGTGCTCGGCCACCTCGACCTCGCCGTCCCGCCAGCCGCCCTGCGGGTCGAGGCTGTAGCCGAGCAGGAAGAAGAGTCGTGCGATGGGCGTCTTGGGGGTGACGCGCACGGTGAACGGCTCGTCCGCACCGGGTACAGCGACGGCCACCGCGCCGACCTTGCTGCCCGCCCGCAACGACCAACGGCCCGGGGTGTACGGGTCCGGAGCCGCGTCCAGGACGTCCCCGGCGGCCAGCGCACGCCCGACGGCGTCGGGCAGGACAACGCTCACCGCCGGCGCGTGCTCGACGAGCTCGACGACCTGCGTCACCCCAATGACTCCCGCAGCACGGTCAGCCCGTACCGCTTCTCCACGTCCACGCCCTCGCCGTAATGGTGCTCCTCCAGCAGCGGCAGGATCTTGGTCCGCCACGTCCGCTCCAGGCCGCCGTCCCGGTAGACACCCTTCTTCATCAGGTACGAGGGCCCGATCCGGAAGTCGGTATCGTCGATACGGGCGTTGAGCGCGTCGAGGAGATCGGCGGGCTCGGCGGCCCTGCCCTCCTTGGCCAGCCAGCGGCGCAGCAGCCCGCTCGTGGGCTCGGTGCGCGAAGACAGCTCCACGAACGCGAACCGCCGCCGCATGGCCGCGTCCACGAGCGCGATGGACCGGTCCGCGGTGTTCATCGTGCCGATCACGAACAGGTTCGGCGGCAGCGCGAAATCGTCGCCGGAGTAGGTGAGCCGAACCGACTTGTTCCGGTACTCCAGGAGGAAGTACAGCTCGCCGAACACCTTCGCCAGGTTGGCGCGGTTGATCTCGTCGATGATCAGGAAGTGCGGGATGTGCCGGTTGCCCTCGCGGGAGGAGAGGTCGGCGAGTTCGCGTAGCGGTCCGGCAGTGAGCCGGAAGGCGACTTCCCGAGTCTGCGGGTCCTCCTGGGGCCGGAATCCTTCGAAGAAGTCCTCGTAGGCGTAAGACGGATGGAACTGCACGAGCTTGACCTGTTCGGGCCCGCCGCCGAGGAACTCGGCGAGCTTCAGCGCGAGATACGTTTTGCCGGTGCCGGGTGGCCCGTACAGCACCAGTTGGCGTTCGTCCCACAGCAGATCCCGCACCTCGCGCAGCCACGCCGTGTCGTGCACGAGGAGTTCCTCGGCCAGATCGTCCGTCGGGTCGGGCAGCTCCAGCTCGCGGCGGGCCGCCAGCGCCGGGATCTCCACGCTCGGATCGCCGGCGGTGGCCTCAGCCTCCTCGATCAGGTCCTCGTCGCTTATACCCAGACCGTCGATCAGGTCCTTCACCATGGTCAGGTCGACGACATCGTGCTGTGCGGACAGCTTCTGCTGGAGTGTTTCGGGCAGGTCCTCGTATGCGTGTCCCTGTTCCGCCCAGTCCACAGGCCGCCGCAGATCGGCTCGCCCGTCCTCTGACGGGATCCGCTCCACCTCACCAGTGATCTTGCCGACGTGGAGACGACCGCCGGAGATGGTGCACATGGTGTCGCCTGGCCTCATCCGGGACAGGAACATGTGCAGTTCCTCGACCAACTGCACCTTTTGGTTGTACGTCGCCGTCGAGGCGTAGTCCTCCTCGACAGCCGCTCGCAGCCGGTCCTTGCTGACGCCTTGATCAATGTCCTGCCGCAGGTGCCGGGCCTGCAAGGTCACCACGCCTTCGGGCAGCCACAGGCGGCGGACGAGGTCCAGCCCGGAAACGTTGGAACCCCGTACCAGCCAGGCCCGGTTGGGGCCCCACCACACCTGGTCCAGATAATCCGAAAGTGGGTGGCCCTCGGCGCTCTTCCACTCCAGCCATCCGTTGGCGCTGCGGCCGACGAGGATCTCGGCGGCGGCCGACGGCGAGTTGCACTCGACGTCCTCCGCTGTCTCCAGCCAGCCGGGCCAGGTGGCCGAGTCCGTGATGATCCCCTCGTCGATCAGCCGCTGGCGCAATCGATGTGACGACGGCATGCGGATCGGGAAGGAGGGCACCACCTCCGGTCGGGCAGGCGATCCGGCGAGTACGACGAACTTCTGGCTGCCGTTCGTCCCTTTCTCCGTCAACAGCCGCCCCCGGGCCTCGGGGCCGCCCCCGGGCAGTCGCAGTCGGAACTCCGGATAGGGAGTGCCGCCGCCGTCGGCTATGTTCATTGCCTTCCCCTACTCGTGCACCGCGCGTTTACCGAGAACGATAGGACGCGCCGGTGACGTCGCGCGTCCACAACGGCTCCAGCCCTCGCCAGCATGGTTCCCTGGCAGGGAGTGTCGCCTCTTTCGTGCGCGGCTTGAGCCGCGCCCTGACGCTCCCCGTTCACAGCGGGTCCTCGGCCAGGTCACGTCAACGTGTTAGTCAGATGCGGCCCGATGTATCCCGCATAGATGCCGTGTTCGGCGCAGGCCGCGTCGAAGTAGTGCAGCCGCGGTGCGATCGTGTTCCCGCCGCCGACGCGCACGTGAGCGCCCATGAACACCTTCCGGGCCGGATCGAGGTGCTCGGGTACGGGGAACGTACGCTGCCGACGCCAGCCGGAGTTGCTCTTCACCGACTTGGGCTCGTCCCGCACGATCTTCCGCGGTGAGATCGTGCGGACTCCCCCCGGGGCTTCGGCACACCACTGTTTGAAGTCCCGACCGCTCTGCCCCGTCGCCGTCGCTTCCGCGAAGTCCCTGAGTGCCAGCAGGGCGTCCCAGGGGATGCGCCCTCAGGAAGAGCCGTACGCCTGCGCGTCCAGTTCGAGGGTCACCTTGCGGGAGCCGGTGAAGTGCAGCCGGGGCAGGTCGGTGATGCGGTGGAGAAGTTCCTCGAACGACTTCGGTTCGTCGTCCGGCACGATGGAGGGGGTGTACGCGGCCGCGCCGGCACCCAGTTCCACCATCTGGTTCCGCAGCGCCTGCAGCTGGGCTCGGACGCGTGCAGCTCCCGGTACTGCTCGTCGTACTCGGCGATCAGCAGTGTCTCGTTGTCCTCCGCCTTGCGCAGCTCGTACTTGAGGTCGCGGATCTCGTCGGCCCGCACGCGCTGTTCACGCCCCGCCTCCTCGAGGATCTCGTGAAGGGCCTCGTTCTCGACACGGAGTCGTTCCAGCTCGGGTGCTGCCGAGTCATGCAACGTGCGGGTCCGCATGACGGGGACGGAGTCGAGCTCGGCGGGCAGCGGAGTGCGGGCGGCCAGCCGCTGCGGCAGCTGGGCGACGATGCTGCAGGCCTGGGCGGGGCGCTCGGTGATGAGCCGGCGGGACATCACCCGGTGCCGCTGCCCGACTGCGGGCCAGGCCGGGGCGACCCCGGGAAGGTAGGTGCGCACTCCGCCGCCGTACACCCGGTGCTATTCCAGCGCACGGTTGAAACGGGTTTCCGCCTCCGGAGACAGTACGTAGAGAATGGCGAGACCGGCCAGCGGCCGAGCCGGACCAGGGGGTCGACGGTGCCCTCCAGCCAGGCACCGAAGTCGACTCCGTACGGTGTGCTGGCCACGACGACGCAGGCGGCGTGCCTCGTCGCACAACTCGTCGATGACAGCGTCGACGTCCTCAGCCTCGACCACCTGCGGCTGGGCCGTGACGTCGGCGAGCCGTCGGGCGCGTCGAGGACGTCGAGGAGACCGCGCGCGAGCCGGGGCGTCTTGGCCGGGACGGGCACGGCCTCGGGGTCGTCCGGCAGGTGCTCGACATCCAGCTGGACCCTGGTCGGCCCGTTCCCGGCCTGGCGGATCAGCAGCGTGGTCGGCCAGGTTCCGCCGGGCAGCGTCTCACGCAGCCGCCACCGCCCGTACGCCCCCGAGGTTCCGGTCGCGGAGTCGTGGTCGAGGGTGACACCGCGGGCTATCTCGTTGCGGCCCTCTGCGAACGCGGCGACGTCATAGCCCTTCGGGGGCTCCTTGAGCCACAGCCGCAGTCGGCCGTCGACCTGCGCGCCGGTGCTGACATAGTCCAGTCCGCTGGTGACGACCATGCGGTAGCGGTGGTTGTCCAAGGCGGGTTCCTCGTGGTCCATGGGCAGTGGGTGTGGCGGGTCAGCCGTTCGTGGCGCTCAGCGCCGACAGGAGGCCGGTGACCTCCAGCAGGCGCGTGTGGATCTCCGCGGGTGCCGGCGGCAGTTCGCACGTGCGGTAGTGGCAGGCCGCGCTGAGGGCCGACCAGGTGGTGCGGCACCGGCGGGCGGTGTCGTGGCCCGCGTACCACTCCAGGCACAGCATCCGGTGCTTGCCGATCCGCGTCATCGACGGGGTGACCCGCAGCCAGTACGCGTCCAGTGCCTGGTCGAGCGCCATGCGGAGCAGCACGGCGGCAGCTCGTGCGCGCAGGCCCGGAGCGAGGGTATGCACGATGCCGGGCTCGGGCAGCAGGAGCCGGTCGGCGGCGGTCACGAGGGTCTCGGGCGACGCGCTCATCGGCCGCCTCCGGCACCCTCGGTACCGGTGCTGCGCCGGATGGCCGCCGCCAGCGTCTCGGTCCGGCGCACCAGCCTTTTCCGGTCTTCCACCGTCGGAAGGGGTGCGTGCGCACCGGAGTTGAAGGTTTCGACCAGGGACCAGCCGCCGGGGCAGATCCGCTCGACCGCCTCACGGGCGTGCCTCTGTTCGTCGCCCAGGAGGGCGAGGGACACGTACGTCTTGGTCCGGTCGAGGGAGGCGACGCGCTCCTCGACGGCCCGCAGACCGAGCCCCTGCTCGTCGCGGAGGCGGCGCCGCGCGGTCTCCAGACAGGCCGCTTCCACCGCGACCCGGCACATGGCGGGCAGCACGTGATCGGCTACGTCCTGCGGGAGATGGGGGTCCATGGAGATGTCCCGGGCCTCCTTGAGTGACTGCTCCACCGGGTCGGTGACGGATTCGACGCCCACCACCGAGTCGGTCTGACGCGTGACGCGCAGGACGGTCGCCTTGATGCCGAGATGGGCGATGGCCTGCTGGAGCCTGGTGTCGTGGGTGAAGACGATCACCTGCCGGTCCCGAGCGCAGGCATCGAGCACGCGGGCCAGCCCTTCGACCTTCTCGGGGTCCATGGACTGCACGGGGTCGTCGATGACGAGAAAGCCGAACGGGCTGGCCGTATGCGTGGCCCGAGGCAGGAACAGGGAGAGCGCGAGCGAGTGCAGCTCGCCCTGGCTCATCACGCTGTAGGCGGGTGCGTCCATGTCGTCCACGGAGACGCCCAGTTCAACCTTGCCACGGCCGGGGGTACCGGCGAGGGTGACGGATCCGAGCGTGACGCTGCTGTGTTCGCACAGCTTCTGCCACACTTCCTGCGAACGCTGTGCGAAGGGGCGCAGCCGCTCGTTGCGCAGCTCGTCGATGATCGGCCGCAGCCAGGTCCGCGCCTTGCGCGCGTGCTTCCGCCGCTCCTGCGCGGCCTCGGCCGCCTCCGCCGCGCCGAGCCACTCCGTCAGCCGCACGGCCGCAGGCTGCCAGGCCCCGTCGTATTCGGAGAGCCGCCGCGAGGCCTCCTCCCGCACCTGCCGGCAGGCGTCGTCCAGTGCGGCCGCAGCCCGCTCGACACGGTCCGCCAACTCCCTGGGGTGCGTGACGTCCCGGCACTGTGTCCAGTCCTGCCACACCGTCGCGAGGGGCGACGTCTCACCGCGCAGCCACACCGGAACCGGCTGAACGAGGCCGTGGACGGCCCGCACCGCGACCGCCACCTCCTGCCTGGCGGCCTCGGCGCCCGCGGCCTCCGCCTGGAGCCGCTCCACCTCTGCCCGCGCCTGCTCGGCCCATGCGCGGTCCAGCCGCTCCTCGGCACCGCAGACCGGGCAGTCCGTGCTGCGGGAGCGCCGCAGGTGTTCGATGGCCGCCTCCAGCAGCCGGGCCAGACGGCGGGCCTCCTCGGCACTGCCGTACCGCGCCTCCTCGGCACGCGTGGCAGCCTCCCGCAGCCGGGCGACGGCCCCGCCGACCTCCGACAGGTCCGGCCCGGCCAGGCTCGCGTGCTGCCGCAGCCGGGCCAGCTCGACCTCGGCGGCGGGTGTACGGCTCTCCAACAGCGCCCGTACCCGGACCAGATCGGGCTTAGGTCCCGACAGCGCCTGCGCCGCCTCGCGGGCCCTGGGGTCGTCGAGCGTGCCCAGCAAGTCGAGGAGCTGAGCCGTGAGCGAGTCCGCGTGCTTGATCGCCTGCTCGCACTCGCCCGCGGCGTCCTTGACCCGGCCGTCGAACTCGGCCAGAAGTTCCAGCCCGAGGAGCTTGAAGAAGGCGTCGTGCAGGCTGCCGAGCGTGCCGTTGATCATCGAACCCAGCTCGCTGTAGGGCAGGAAGGGCCGGGCGAGGTCCAGCGACTCGGCGTCGAGGATCTCCTCCAGCTTCCGCTCGGAGCCGTCGCCGCCCTCGATCTCGGTGCGCGCGTCATCGACCTTGGCTCCGTGCCAGGTCCGCCGCACATGGACGGCCTCACCCCGCTCACCGACGGCCAGT
Organism: Streptomyces sp. NPDC002133; assembly: GCF_040296405.1. Lineage (NCBI taxonomy): Bacteria > Bacillati > Actinomycetota > Actinomycetes > Kitasatosporales > Streptomycetaceae > Streptomyces > Streptomyces sp. NPDC002133. Next base: position 40,125 of record NZ_JBEOXF010000035.1, read on the forward strand.
ACGACACCGACCTCGGGCGTGACATCGGGACTGTGCAGGTTGCGCCAGCCCTTCTGCCAGTCACCGGCCCGCCGTCCCTCCCAGCGGGAGTTGCGCCCCGTGATCGCCGTCTCGGCCGCCTCGGCGAAGCTGGACTTGCCGGAGCCGTTGGGACCCGCGACGACGACCAGCCCCGGGCCCGGAGGCAGTTCGAGCGTTGTCCGCGGACCGATGCCACGCCAGCCGGACGCGGTGATGGAACGCAACTGCACGGGCCCGGCACGTCCGCCGGAGTTCCTGGCCTGGTCGTAGGGAAGCAGTTCGCGCAGCAGCTCCCGCACCTCAGGCGCGAGTCCGGAGTCGTTCAGGCGGTCGAGGAGGAGCGTGCGCAGGGAGACAGGGGGCTTATCGGTCATGGTCGTTCCCCGTTGTTGGGCGCGGCAGGAGAGGCCACGCGGGCTGATGATGTGCCTTGTTGGCATCTCCAGCATGGCGACAGCTTGTTAGCACTGTCAACGCGCTTTTGCGGATCCAGGCATTCGAATTTGTGTACGCAGGAGGCGTCTCGGACGATCGAACAGGGGCAGGGCCGTTAAGGTGATCGCATGCCATCCACGCACCTGCTGATCATCGGAGATCGGGCCGCCCTGAGCTGGGTGGTCACCGACAGCGGATGGCGTTCCCGGCGGGCCGAGCCAAGGAGGCGCGCGCACTGGGGGAGGGCGACGAGATCTTCCTCTACACCACGCGCGGCTGCTTCCGGAATCCGACGCGTGACCTCGGACGGGTCATCGGGCGGGCGTCGATCGCGAGCCCTGTGCGCGTCCTAGACGAGCCGGTCGTGTTCAACGGCTGGTCCTTCACCGAGGGCTGCCGCCTGAAGGTGTCCGGGCTGGCTCCGTTGCGAGAGGGCCTGGTCCTGCGCGATCTGGTGCCGCGCCTGTCGGTCTTCCCCGGCCCGGCGACCTGGAGCGTCCGTATGCGACGAGCGTCGCTGACGCTGCCGCCGGGTGATGCCGAACTCGTCCATACGGAGCTGGAACCGCTGTTGCGACCGTACGGCGAAGTCCGCGACGGGTACCGGTGGGAGCCTGCGCCCGCCTGATTGTCACGGGTCGCTGCGAGGCCCGGACCATGGGCGATACGGTGTGGGCGAATTCTGAGTCCGGTGGGGGGACGCATGTCATTCCAGACGCCCATCACGATCGCGAGCGCGCTGGAGCGCATCCATCGCCGTGAGTACGTGTTGCCCGCCATCCAGCGAGAGTTCGTCTGGTCGCGCGACAAGATCACTCGGTTGTTCGACAGCCTGATGCGCGGCTACCCCATCGGCTCGTTCCTCATGTGGCAGGTCCACGAGGGCAACGCCGGCCGCTTCGCCTTCTACGACTTCATGCGCGACTACCACGAGCGCGACAACGCACACTGCGCACAGACGGGTCCGCTCGGCAGCCGGTCCGTCACCGCGATCCTGGATGGTCAGCAGCGGCTCACGGCCCTGAACATCGGCCTGTGCGGGTCGTTCACCGCGAAGCTCCCGCGCCTGTGGGCCAACAACCCGCTCGCCTATCCGAAGAAGGTCCTCCACCTGGATCTCCTGCACCGCGGCCACGACGACGACCTGGGAGTCGAGTACGACTTCCGGTTCCTCACGCCGGAGGAGGCCGCGGCCGGGACCGAGAGCGGCGAGGCTCACTGGTACCGCGTTCAGGACATGCGCGAAGCGCGCAGCGTCGGGGATGTCATCCGCGCGCTTCAGCAGCACGGTGTCGCGGACAACATGACCGCTGGAGAGGTACTGACCCGACTCCACGAAGTCGTACACGTCACCCCGACCGTGAACTTCTTCCTCGAGGAAGCGCAGGAGCTGGACAAGGTCCTCAACATCTTCATCCGGGTCAACTCGGGTGGTGCGGTCCTCTCCTACTCCGACCTGCTGCTTTCGGTGGCCACCGCACAGTGGGGCGAGCGGGACGCCCGCGAGACCATCCACCGGCTCGTCGACGAACTCAACGGTATCGGCCAGGGCTTCGCCTTCAGCAAGGACCTCGTCCTCAAGACGGGGCTGGTGCTTCTGGGCAAGGGTGACATCCGCTTCAAGGTCGACAACTTCGACCGCGAGACGATGACCAGTCTGGAGAAGCGCTGGGCCGACATCGAGGGTGCTCTGCGCCTCGGTGTGTCCCTGCTGGCCGACTTCGGGTTCTCGGGCGTCACTCTCACAGCCAACAGCGTGCTGATTCCACTGGCTTACTACCTCCACCGCTGCAACCTGGGGGAGGGTTATCGTACTTCGGACGCTTTCAGGGACGATAGCGCCGCGATCCGCCGATGGCTCCAGCGCTCGCTCATGAAGTCCGGCGTGTGGGGCAGCGGCCTCGACAGGCTGCTCACCGGCCTGCGCGCGACCCTGGAGAAGGAGGGCGGACAGGGCTGGCCGACCGAGGCCATCGAACGGGAGATGGCACGGCAGGGCAAGTCCCTCCGCTTCGAGCCGACCGAGCTCGACGACCTCCTGGACCTCAAATACGGATCGAAGCGCCTGTTCCCGATGCTCGCGATGCTGTATCCCAGCGTCGACACCCGGGACCACTTCCAGGAAGACCACATCTTCCCGCGGAGTGTCCTGAGGTCACGGGTCAAGCTGCGCGCGGCGGGCGTCAGCGAGGACGCGCTCCAGCTGATCGAGGACCGCGCGGACAGAGCGGCCAACCTGCAACTCCTCAGAGGAGCCGAGAACAATTCGAAGCAGGCTGCCCTTCCGGCCGCCTGGCTCCAGAAACACTTCCCGTCGGACGCCGAGCGCGAGAGCTGGCTGCGGGAGTACGACGCCATCGGCCTGCCCGAGGACGTGACGGGGTTCCTGGAGTTCTACGACGTACGCCGGGAGCGCATGCGAGGGCGTCTCGTGGCCCTTTTGGAAGTGCACACCCGCACAGAGCAGGAGCCGGCCGGCGTCGCGCCGGCGGCCGCACAAACCGTTCCAGACGACGAGCCCGATCCGGGGAACGAAGGTCTGTAGGCCCAGTGAAGAGAGCAGGCTGATTTGGCCGACGAAGACGAAAAGGACCATCGGAGCAAGGTCCTCAGAACGGAATCCCGAGTGCGGGGAATGATGCTCGGGCTGGCCATCGGCGACACGCTGGGCGCGGCTCGGGGCAAGCTGCCGGCGAGCGGTCCGCTGCGGGCCGGTGTCAGCACACAGCTGGCCTGCTTCACGGCGGAGGGTGTCATCCGCGCGATGGTGCGGGGGAGCCACAAGGGAATCTGTCATCCGCCGTCGGTGGTCCTGCACGCCTACTGCCGTTGGGCGGTCATGCAGGGCATCGAAGGGGACAGGATGCGTCGACGCTGGGCCACTGCCACGGGTGGCGAGGCGTGGCCTGACGGCTGGCTCGCCGACGTACCCGTGCTGGCCGAACGGCGTGGCAGCGCTCCGGCGACGGTGGCAGCCCTGTCGCGGATCGAGGATCCCTACGACCGGATAGCCACCACCAGCCGGGGCTGCCACGCACTGACCCGGACCCTTCCGGTCGCTCTCGCTGGAATCGGGTGGGCCCGGCAAGCCGGTGAGTTCGCCGCACTCACCCACGGTGACTCGGCCGCGCAGTCCGCTGCCGCCCAGGCAGCCGTGCTGGTCCACCACTGTCTCACCCACCCGCTGCAGGAGCATGACCACACTGGCCGCTCCGGCCGTGCCGTGCGGGAAGCGATGGAGGTGGGGATCGCCGCGCTCCCGTCCCTGGGCGACCGGGCGACCGACGAGGAGCACAGGCGTCTCCTGGCGGCATTCCAGCACGCCGTCGACCAGCCTGCGCATGCGCCGCTGCTGGCCCGGCTCGCACCGGATGCGACGGCACCCTCTGCCCTGCTCGGCGGGATCTACACAGCGGCGTCGTTCCCCGGCCGCACTCAGCTCAGCGACGCCCTGGCATTCGCGACGGGAGCACCGGACGGCGACTCCGTCGCCTGCGTGACCGGGGCGCTGCTCGGTGCCGTACACGGCTTTGAGGCACTGCCCGCTGACTTGGTGAGCCGCCATGAACTGGCCTGGGTGCTCGACACGTTGGCCCGCGACATGCTGAGTCAGATCGTCGACTCGCCGAGCGGCAGCGAGTACGTTGCCGGCTGGGACCCGTACTGGTGGGACCGTTACCCGGGCGGGTGAGTGGACGATCACCAGCCTCTGCTTCATGTGGTTCGGGGGCGACTTCGGCCCAGACGGTCTTGCCGACGGGCGTGTACGGGTCCGTGCCCCAGCGGTCTGCGAGGGCGGTGACCAGGATCAGGCCGCGGCCCGTCTCCGCGTCGGTGTCTGCGGCGGGGCAGGGAAGTCGATCTCCGCGTGCGTCGGTCACCGCGATCCGCAGCAGACTGGCCGCCGGATCGAAGCGGAGTGCCAGGCGGAAGTCCCCGCCCTGGACCCGGCCGTGCTGCGCCGGGTTGGCCGCCAGTTCTGCCACGATCTGCTCCGCGCGTTCGGCGGACGGTGACACCTGCCAGGTGTGCAGCTCCGCCACGGTGGGGCGAGGCGTGCACCGCGGCGAGTGGAAGACAGTTGCTGAGTGAACGTCTGCATGCTCGTGGACGGATGAGCCGTGGTCACCTTCATGAGGACACGGTGGCGGGCGTGCGGGAGCGCGCGCCAGGAGTGATTCCCGTACGGTGCGTCATCGTACGGGCACGTTCTTATGAGCACGGCGGACTCGTCTGGTTCAAGTCCAGCTACAGCGGTAGCCGGGGCGACGACTGTGTTGAGGGCGCCGTCACCGAACAGTCCGTCTGCGTAACGGACTCCAAGGACGTGACGCGCCCGCACTTCGCCGGCGGGCGTGAGGAGTGGTCGCGGTTCGTGGGGTTCGCGGCGAGGGCCTGAGCTGTGTTTGTCCCGGCGGTCGCGTGATGACGTTCACCGCCGGGACACCGGGCCGCTGGGTCAGTCGGTCGGCCTGACAAGCTTCTCGGTCTCGCCACGGAGGCTCTTGAGCGCTCCCAACGATGTTTCACGCTCAACGCTGATCTCCGCACCCGGGACCGTGAGACCGCTGAGCGACTGCTCCACCTCCACGATCCACTCGTCCAGGTGCTGTGTACCGGCGTCATCGAGAGCACTCCGGGTTCTGAGTGCCTCGTCTTCGAAGTGACGTGTGATCATCTTCCGCCGATCGTCGATCTTCTTCCGCTTGTACCCGTCCTGCACGACACTCGTCAAGCCGGTCAATGGCCCGATGACCGTCAGCGCCCACTGTGTCTTGTCGGCCGCGTTGGCGACCTTCTCGGCTGCCTTGCCTCGACCCCACGGGTTGAACTTGCCTGTTTCGTCGCTCACCTTCTTGCCGACGTTGAGCAACTTCTGGCCCACTCGATTCCTGTTCAACCGGGTCGCGATGTCGGAGGCCACGCTTCCCTGTCCGCTATCGCTGGCTGCAGCCTTCCCGATCCACTCTCGAGCCCTTGTGACACTCTCCTTCGCCCCATTCTTCGCGCCTTCCCGGACCGCACGTTCAAACCGTGATTCGTTATCCGGGGACGCGTCGGCCGTCGTCTCAGGTGAGTCAAGGTCGTTCACCCAGGCCTCAGGCTCAGGCACATCAGTTCCGTACTCGGCGACCAGCGCATCGAACGCTGTCCTCATCGACGCGGAGAACTTGGTATCGAACTCGGCCATTGCACGCGCTAGTTCTTCCCTGATGTCACGAGCGATGTCGGTGGGGACGTTGCCGTCGTTCTCCGAGACGCCGGCAGCGCTCTTGGTTCCCGCCGCTCTGATCACGGACGCGACGACATCTCTCTCCCTCTCAAGTGTGCTCAGCAAACTCTGCTTCGCCTGGGAGATCGACTCCTCGACCTTCTTCGCGGTCTCCGCGGCCCTCAGGTCCTCGCCGCCCAGCACCCAGTGCTGCTCGGCGTCTGCCAGAACCCGGAGGAGTTCGAATGCCTGCGCCTTCGGTCGGACACCGCTGACACCAGGCGCGACTATTCTCTGCAACTCGTAGGCAAGAGCATCGACGCCGCTCTCCGCGAACAGCAAATCACGCTGAGCGACCGTGAGGTCGGGATCATTGATCGCGTCGACGTAGTCGCGCGCGTCGGTCGGCACGATCGGTACACGGTCGGCAAAGGGCCCGAGACGCTTGCGGATCTCATCGAGGATGACGTCGCGATCACTGTTCTCGGCGTTCATCTTGTTGACGACGACCACACTTCGGTCAGCGAACCCGTCGGTGTCGAGCGCTTCCAGAATCGCCTCGGTCTCCGCTTCGCCCGGTAGCTCGCTCGTTGTCACGATCATCAGCGCGTCCGCACCACGCACGCCGAGACGCGCCGCGCCGGAATGCTCGTCGTTGCCCGACAGCGTCCCGGGCAAGTCGACGAGCGTCACGCCGTTCCACGGGTACGGTGTCGGCGCGTGCGTCTTGGGCGCCGCGTCGACGAGCTCGTCGACAGCGGCCGACGGGAGCCGGAGCAGCGCCGCGATGAGCATCGACTTCCCGGCGCTATACGGACCCAGGAGTGCGATCCGTAGCGGGCTCGCGTCCTCACGGGGAAGGTTCACCACCAGTCCCCGAGTACGGGCGTGAGCGCTCAGGACACGCTCGGCCCGTGCACTTAGCGCAAGCACGTGGGCATTGAGACCCTCGTCGCTCTCCATCAACCCAGCCGGATTGCCGTCAGCCATCTGTTTTCCCTTCTCTCGCTCCGAGGGTGCCGGCCACCGCGACAGGGCTCCCGGAATCCGAGCAGATTTCGATCCGCTCGGTGAGGACATCCACGAGTTGGGCCTGGAGGCACGCCCGCACTTCCACGATTCGGGACGCGTCGGTCCAGACGCGAAGTTCGACTCCCGGCGTTCGGCGCGCCGAGCGGATCGCCGCCGGGTCCCCGCCGACGAGGGCCAGGAGTCGGCGCACCAAGACGAGGTCGATCGAATCGAGGGCGGACCGCACGGTCGACTGCAGCCGACGGAGCTGCTCAAAGCGCTCCCGTGTACGACTGATGTCCGCAGACTGCTCTTGGAACTGGGCACCGACTCGAGCCGTCGTGTCATCGACGATTCGTGTCAACCGGGCATCGACCCTGTCGAACAACTCATCGAGCTTGGCCTCGGCCTTGGCCACGGTCTCGCCGGTCCACTCGTGCTTCGCCTGCTGCGCACGATCAACTTCACTGCTCACCGCTTTCGCCGCTCCGACAGCGACATCCAGCAGGTAGCCCACCGCCACCATGGCAGCGTTGCCCCTGGTGGCATCCGCAGGGAGCTTCTTTGGGATCCCACGGGCAGCAAAGGAGTCCAAGAGGGTCGTCCCCGCCCCCTCAGCAGCCACCGCGATCCTGCGCCAAACCGTCGTGTCAGGACGCTGTCGTACATGCAGGCGCTCGTCGTCCTGCCGCTCCGCGGCGCTTTCCCGGGCGCGCACAACCCTCTCCCGTTTCCGGATCTCCTGCTCGATCTCTCTCTCGAGGATCGAGGCGAATTCCTCCAACTCCAGACCGGTGATGAAGTCGCCCCATCGCTGCGCGTGATCCACGCCGCCCAGGCTCGGAACCACATCCGACAATTGCTCTTTGGCATGGTGGCGCTTGGCTTCGAGGAGGTCGCGCGTGCTCTGGCCTGCGATCTGGAAAGCTTCGAGCAACGCAGTCCGTTGACCCGCCGCCGACCGTTCAAGGTCGCCAAGCGCGAGACCGATCTGAGGGAGTTCCGCGATCACCTGGTCGTGGAACGCGGCGAGTGGTGCTCGTACACCTTCGGCCAGCCGAACGGCACGAAGCGGAATCGCGCGCTCGGCCAGTAGCTGTGCGAGGGATTGTTCGAGCTCGGGCAGCCTACTTGCCCGGAAGGCCCTGTCTCCCAGCTCGCTGTCTTGGGTGGACAACGCTTCATGTGCGGCAGCGGAGTGGACCGCGAGGACGATGGGCGGTGCGGCTTCGACCGCTTTGGAGACCTGCTCGATCCGGACAGCGTGCCCCGAGGCCGACGTGAACGCTTTGTCTTGGCGTTGAACGAAGAGTTGAAGACGATCCAGCGTGTCGACTCGTTCCTTCACGTTGACGACCGCGAGCAGAGGCTTCCCTGAGAGGAGAAGTCGTTGGAGTTCGGCGGACTCCTCGTCGCGAAGCGTGTCGGCGTAGTTCCATATGACCGCATCGGCGCTGTCGCACGCGGCCCGAGCGCGTTGGGCGTCGAGGTCGTCGTCCTTCGCGGCGACGCCGGGCGTGTCGAGGTAGGTCACGGAGCCGAGCTCGAACGCAGAGGTCTCCCGCGTGGTTCGGTGCGCCCCTCGACCGATCCCGGTTCGGTCCGCGTCGCGAGTCAGGGCTTTCCGGAGCGTGGTCTTTCCGGACTTGGTTCTTCCGGCGATGGCTACGAGCAGTCTGCCTTTTACTGCAGGTATGGCACGCACGGCATCGCGCAGTTCGCGTTCCAGCGTCCCGATGCGGCTGATGGCCCCGACGAGATGCTCGCTCTCCATCGCGTGCGCAGAGTACGACGTTCGCTGAAGGCGAGCCTTGACCTCGGCCCAGAGGGTGGATTGGATATCGCGGTAGGCCGATCGACTCGCATCTACTACCCCGAGCGAATCGGCGAGTTCGCCGACCAGGGATTCAAGGGCCGCGCGGAGGTCCGGTTCAGTTCGCCGCATGTCCATGGCCGCTGCCACGCGGTCGAACAGCTCGGCGTCTTTCGCGTACCAGGACTCAAGCGCTCGAAGTGCGCTGATGTCAGCCCGAGAGGCAACCGCCGGCAGCACCGTCACGAGCCGTGCGGCCGAACTCGTGGCAGGCGCAGCTGGGGAAGCGGTCGTGCTCACGGGTACCGTCACGATCCCTTGCTCGATCACTGCCCTCACGTTGCTGTCCGCGAGCATCTCCAGACTGCTCCCCGAAACGGCGCCGGTGTCGCGAGCCTCGATCGCCCAGACCAGGGCATCACGCCGATCGGATCTGAACCTGAACTTCGCGTCCGGCCCTAGCCAACGCCACCATTTCGGTTGCCCGGACAGGACTGCCTCGTACGACTCCTTCGCGGCGGCGAAGTCCTGCACCTTCTCAAGCCGCGTCACCAGATCCCGATTCTGCAGATCCCGAGCTGCGGAGACACTGTGCCTGAGCACGAGCTCACGTGCGCCTGCTGCCTGCCGGCTACCTCGGCGGTGACGACGCAAGTCGGTCACCGCGCGATTGACGTCGATCTCAAAGATCGAACGCCAGATCTCCCCGGGCCACCCCTGATCCGCACGACGGCACTGCTCAAGGACTCCAGGCAGTACCCGTTCCGCAAGCGCCACGGCCGCAAGGTCCGCCCGAAGCGCTTCCACCGACACACCCTCAAATGCCTGGAGATGAGGCCGTAGTCCTTCGAGCCGCATCAACTCTCGGAGGGCTCTGGCCTCGCTCAGTGTCAGAGTCCGGCCCCGAGCCGTTGTCAGACGGACCAGTTCCTGTTCCTCGACGCACGCCGCCACGGCCTCGGATATCCACTGAAGAGTGCTCCCGGACGGTGGCAGATCGGCACACCCACATGCTTGAGCAACCGCCTCCACGCCCTTGGCGAGCCGCCTGAGCGCGGCCGTCCCAGCCGTGGCGTCGACACCCAATGGCTCGAGCAGGAGGGCCAACACCTCAGCTCTGAGACTTGCCGTGTCATTCACCACTACTCCTCGTGAGGTCGGTGGTATCTGAACTCGGGGAGCGGGCCCGGGCTTGGGGGAATCAAGGCCCGGGACTGCTGAGGTACTTCCGCTCGTACGATCCGGTGGCGAGGTGGCACGCAGGTGCGCGGTGTGAAAACCCACATGCCTTGCGACAAGGTGACCCCGAGCACTCGTTCCTTGTCTCGCAACCAGGGATATCTGTTGTGCAACTCGGCATAGTTGTCGTTGGTGACGACGGTTCCGCCGGTGTCCTCCGCGATTGCTGTCACAAGCGCATCGCCCTTGCCCTCGGTTCCGGCCGGAGGCTGGATGAGGTCGCCTTTGCTGAGCGCCGAGTCCACTGCCGCGCGTTCTTCCTCCGCAACCTTGTGCCTGAAAGTGGCGTCGACGACCACGTGGAGCACGGCGTCTGGATACCGCGAGGTCAGGGCGTCGAGGGCGGACAGCAGTTGGGTGAAGGATGGTCGGTCGTCGCTGCGGTACACATCAGGTTGCCGCGGCGGTCTGCCGATGCACGCCAGGTTGGAACCGTCTACCACGAGCGCCGGAGGTGCTGAACCCGTGGCTCGCTTCTGTACCTGTTTCGGCAGCGGCCTGGTGACCACGTTGCCAGCGAGCAGATCCTCAAGTTCCTTGCGTACTGCTGGCGTCGGGCCACCAGAACTGAAGCTCTTGATCTCCTCGTTCAGCACTTCCTCGCCGGTACGTTCAAGGGTCGCCTTGACGTGCAGGAGCCCGTTCGTGTCGTACGTGTACTCCAGTAGGAACCGGGAGTCCTCACGAGCCCGGGGGTCTCGATAGGTGAGTGGGAGGTCTGTCAACTGCACGTTGTCGGGGTGATCCAGGGGCCGCTCCGGGTCACCCTCCCAGATCTCCACGGTGAGACTGCGGGCGTTGTCCCGGCGCGGCGTGTAGTTCTTGCGTTCCTTCCACGGCAGCGGTGAGTTGCGCGGAATGATCTGACTGAACTTCCGCTGTCCGGTGTCGTCTGTGACCACCGTACCCAGGGCATGGCTCGTCGCCACCTGGATCACGCCGTCCACCTCGCCCGACAGCACTGCTGCCGCGATGGAGGCGCCGCGGGCGACCGCCGTCATGGGATCGCACAGGTCGACCTCGATGGGCTGCTGCTGCATGACCTCGGCGACCGCCATCCGGACGCTCGGGATCTGGCTGGTGCCGCCGATCATCAGCACCGCGTCTACGTCCAGAGGCGCCATGTGCAGGTCGGTGAGGCACTGCTGGACCGGTGCGAGAGCGCGGTCCACGAGGTCGGTGATGGCGTCCTCCAGCTCCTCCTGCCACACCTCGACGGTGTCACCGTCCGGAGTCCTGACGGTGACGGAGTCCTCGGAGGACAGGCGGATCTTGCTGCGCTCCACGTCCAGCCGGAACTGTCGCTCCTGCGCAGGTGTCCACGCCGATCGCACCGGAGCCCGTTCGAGGACGAGGTCACGCAGACGGCGGTCGATCTCCAGACCGCCCAACTCGGTCACACCCCGTGACGCAAGCTCCTCGAAGAACCCGTCCTGGTAGTCGAGCACGGTGACGTCGATCGTGCCGCCGCCCCAGTCGAAGACCAGAATGGTGGGATCCTTCCGTAGCTCATGTAGGTCATGTCGTAGATCGTGCGCGTATGAAATCGCGGCTGCCGTCGGCTCGTTGAGCAGCGCCAGGACGTCGATGCCTGCGAACTGCGCTGCGGCGCGTGTGCGATAGCGCGCGGCACCCGTGGCGTTCGCGGGCACGGTGATCACGGCCTTGTCGATGGTGGTGAGGTTGTGCTCCGCGCCCTTGCGCATGGCGCGGAAGACACCAGCGGCCACCGTAGTGGCCGCGAACCTGCGGCCGTGGATCGTGACGTACTCGTCGCTCTTGAGGAGTCGTTTGCAGGCCTCGGCCGCCTCTTCGGAGCGAAGTTTGGCTTCCCAGCCGAACAGCGCTCCCCGGCGCAGCGAACTCATGCCCACCACCGATGGGAAGAGGTGCTCGAAGCCGGGGTGGCGCCAGTCGGCGTCGATGTGGTGGGCGTCCAGCAGCAGCACGTCGGCGTCGTTGCCCAGCCACTGGGCCACCACGGAGTTCGTGGTGCCGAAATCGATCCCGGTGGCGGTCACATGCCCTCCCCGCTCGTCGCCTCGTCGTCCCCGGCGGAGTGCTCCCCTTCGTCTGCCCCGGACAGGCGGCGCAGTTGTCCGGAGAGCACCAATTTGCCGGTGGCCTGGTCCACATAAGCCGGACGCAACACCTCGAAGACCTCGCCGTCGCCTTCCACCACCACGAAGAGCTCGCGTTCGCCGTCGGGCGCATCCACGCACCGCACGCCCTGGTCCAGCAAGGCGGTACGGATGCCCTTCCGAAGCGAACTGGCACTCTGGTTGGCCGCGCCGGCGAGCAGATCGACCTCGACCATCCGGGCCACGTACTCCTCCCGAGAGCGAAACGCCTCCAGAACGGCCTGGCGCAAAGCAGCCGTCACAGCGGCCTGCGTGGGTCGCCCCTCTTCCGGGAGAGCGGTCAGGAGGTCGGTCGCCCGCTCGGCGAAACGGGAGAGCAGCATGGGAGGGCTGAGTAGTTCCTCAGGGCGGTAGGTGCGCGGGGAGTCCTTGGGGACATAGGCTGCCGCCCGCCGCTTCTCCCGACGATGTTTGAGGCCGTTGTTCCCCTTGGGGGTAACCCGCTTGGGGCCTGCCGTGGTCTTCCGCTGGCTGCGGGGCACCTTCTTCACTGTGTGTGCATCCTTGCGTTGCGATCGGGGCGCCGGGGCGCGTTGAGCAGGTGGGGCAGCAGATCCGCCACCGCTCGCTGCCGCACGAGCGCCAGACTTTCGGGGGAGTGAGGCGTTGTTCGCCTGGTCAGCGGGGCCAGGGGCGGGACCAGCGTGACTGGTACCTCGTCCGGAAGCGCGAACACATCCAGGTCGAGCGGTAGCACGAAGAAGCCGGACCAGTCCTCGTCGCGCTCGGCGTCTCTGATGCGTTTCATCGCGCTGTTGAGCCGCGCACTCATGTCCACGTCGTGCACGTGCTCCCGGCGGAGGTCCCGGTACCGGGTCTCCCAGCTTGGTGCGCCGTGCGGCAGCCCGAGGTCCAGATAGGGGTTGGACGCTGCCGGTCTGTCGTTACGGGGAACCGCCCGGCGCTGCTCGACCATGCGAAGGTTGGACTCGGCCAGCTCGCGCGAGCCGCTGATCCCCTTCAGGACGACGGCCGCCGCGTTCAGTTCCTCCCGGAGCAGCAGCGTGTACGCATGGAAGTTGAGGGCCTCGGCCCGGTAGGTCGGGTCAGCGGTCTCGAACGACACCAGCTTGTCTATCTGGGATGACGCACGGGCGAGGTCGTTCAGGCACAGCAGATCGTAGGCCTGACGCAGGGCCATGAGCGCGTGCAGGGGCGATCGCGACGGGTTGACGGCTGCCTTGGGCTCCCACAGAGCGAAAATGAGCCGCCACAACCCTCTGTCTTCCCATATGTCCCGGTCCCAGTTGCCGACATCGACCCCGTCCAGGAGTTGGCGCAGCCGGAGCACCAGATCCCGCGGCAGTTTTCTTTCGAGCTCCTTCACCACCGAGGCGTCGCCGTCGGCAACTCGCTCCAAGAGGTCGTAGACGTCGCCAACCGAGGGCAGCGGCTCGCCCCCGGCGAGGAATGCGTTCCGCCGCTGCCGGGCCGTCCACTCCAGCGCGGTTGCCTGATCGGCGGTTACCTGATCGGGAACCAGCCGGGCTTTGAGGTACGCGTGCTCCGCCTCCTCGGCCCGGCACTGCCAGGGCAGGAGCTCGGGGCCGACCACCCCGGCGTCGATGAGGTCGTCGAGGACGCTCAGCGGTATCCAGGGAAGCACACACGGCAGCATCCGAGGAGAGAAGGCGGCCGTACCATCCGTCGCGAACGCCGTGAGGAGGGCGAAGGCCCCGGAAGGGTCCTCGCTGCTGGAGACGGCGAGTGTGTAGTCGCCCGCTGTGAGGGCGGTGAGCCGTTGCTCCCCGACCTCGGACAGCCACAGGAAGCCGCCCGCGTGGACCGCTGTAAGCGCCGAGGCGACTGTGGCTGGGTCGGCCCGTTCGAGGACGGTTCGCACAGCAGGCAGCAGCCGATCGTCCGGTTCGTCGCGCAGGGCGTCGGCCAGGGCGTCGTGCGTCGCGGCCTGTGCTAGGGAAACGAGTTGTTGGAGCAGAGCGTGGGTCTGCAGTACCGCCTGGGCTCCGAAGACGCCCGCCTTCCGCCACCTGCGTACGGTGAACCCGTCAACCCCCGCGTCCGCGCTCTGGGCGTCCCGGCGTTCCCTGAGCGTCCTCAGCCGCTCCCGCTCCCGCGCAATTGCCTCGGCCCGCGCCCCCGACACCGGCTGCCCCGCCCCGCCGGCCGGCGGGGGACTCGTCACTCTCCGGCTCCTTCGTGCCGGGGGCCTTGGCCCGGGGGTGAGGTGAGGGTGGAGGTGTAGTTCTCACCGTCCACGAGCGGGTTCTCCAGGGTGAGGCCGGCGGCGGCCATGCGGTCGTACTCGGCAAGGATCAGTTCCTTGGTCCGGTAGGTGCCGTACTTGGCCTCGTCCTTGCGGCGGACGATGCGTCGGATCGTCTTGACGGCCACGGTGTGCTCTGGCGCCCGCTGCGGAAGGTGGAGGTCCTCCGTCTGATGCACCTCCCCCATGTTGCCCCTGCCGATGACGCGCCCGATGCGGAATCTGCCGTCCACCAGCTCGTGGCTCACTGCCGCTCCCCCATCTTCTTCCGTCTCGCCCCGCACCCCGCCCGAGCCTCCGGAGCGGAGCATGCCCCCCGACAGCCGCTGACGCCCCGCTCTTCGTCGCAGAGCAGAGGTTGCAGCGTCCGCAACCGTACACGAGGAGCTGTTTTCGCGCTAGCAGTCGGATCTGTTGACGTTGTAAACGTGTGGATAATGCTCTGAGCCGTGTCACTGGGGAGGGGGTGGCTGCCGTGTCACATCGGCCCCTGGGTCAGCATGGCGCGCCGAGCGGGGTGCCGAAGGTCGCTATGACTGCGCTTCTGGCTCGTCTCCGCCATGCACTGATTGATGGTGCTGTGCCGGAATTCGAGTTCGTGGCGCAGGTTCGCGTGTACTGGGGCTCGGTGGCGTTGAGCGTGAGCGGCTGCGCGAAGAGCTGGCCATACTGGGGCTGCCCGTCCGGGGGCGGTTGTGCATGTAGGTGATGACCTTCCGGATGTGGAAAAGGTTGCACGAGCTAGTGAAGAAAATGTGCTCGGAAACGAGCTGCTCGAGGCGCCGCCCGACCGCGAGTACCTCATGGGCACGCTGTATGCCCAGGAGGCGGACCTTTAGCGACAGTTGGACCTCGCGGCCGCGGAAATCGAGGGGGCCGGTACGGAGGGCAGCTCTGAAGAAGCGGCTCCCGCGAGGGATCCCGCGCCCGAGTCAACTCCTGGCTGCCCTCCTCGCTCGGCCTCAGCATCTACACGGATGCCGCGACCATTAACGTCCGCTGTGCGGGAGCCCGCTACAAGACCCCGGCCGCCACCAGCGAACGCGGCGCCCATGGGAACGGGTTCCTCTGCCCGAGGGGACTCACGCCCTCGGTCCTGAGCGGGACCATGTCCCGATGCTCGACGGACGGGCGGAGATCCGAGTCCGGCGGCGCACCTTCGGCGTTGAACAGCTCGTCACCGTCGCCCTGGTGAATGCGGCCCGCCACGAACAGGCGCTCGGTACTGCTTCTCGTCGCCGCGTCTTTCCTTGGGCTTGGCTCGGCCTCCGCTGCGGCTTCGCCGCCTGGCTCCCTCTGGTTTGACAGCCCGGCCACCGCATCCTTCACTGTCCAGGGCGGCCGCTTCGTCGACGGGCTCGGCCGCGAGTTCGTCTTCCGCGGATGCAACGTCTCCGGCGAGAACAAGCTTGAGGAGAACGGCGGGCTGCCCTTCGCCTCTGTCGTCGACGCCGAGAAGTCAGCGACCGCCCTGCGTGCTCTCGGTGGCGGGAACGAGGTGCGCCTTCTGCTGTCGTGGGCGGCCCGCCGAACCGGTACGCGGACAGGTCGACCATGCCTATCTGGCAGCGGTCGCCGCGCAGATGCGGGCCTTCCTCCGGGCCGGCATCCGGGTGTACCCGGACAGCCCCAACGCGACGGCTGTCGTCGGTTTCGTCGCCACAAGCCGCCTTGTGCGTGGTGTGTACGGTACAGCTAAATCGTTCGGATGTTCGAGCCTGTAAGCTCGGTCTTTGATCCCGAAGTCGGTGAGACTGTCGAAGTAGACTGGTGAATACTCAGTCAATCGATCCGTCGGGGGCTTTGCCGGACGAGGGGCGGCAGGTGTCGGGTTCGGGAGTGCAGATGACGCAGCGTGACGAGCAGGTTTTGGTGACTCTCGCCGAGATCGCCCGGTTCGCGGGCGTGGGACGCGCCGCCGTCAGTAACTGGCGGCGACGCTTCGACGACTTTCCCGCTCCCGTCGCGGGAAGTGATGCCAGCCCGCAGTTCGCGCTCGACGCTGTCGAGGAGTGGCTGGTCGATCACGGCAAACTGCGCTCGTCCAGCGGCGCCCTCGACCGGCTATGGCCCCATATCGAATCGCTCGGTGACCGCGACCGGATGGGCCTGGTGATCGCCGAAGTGGGTCTGAGGCTCGCCTCCCCCGCGGTGCCACCGTCGTGGCCGGATCAGGTAGCCGAGATGTCGCACGACGAACTCCGTCTGGTGGACGAGGCGGTGCAGTCCCGGCTGCCAGCCAACGGAGCCGAGGCTTTCCGCTATTTGCTGGAACGTTGGCTGAGCACCCACGTTCGGCAGATCACCCCGACACCGGCGCCACTCGCGGATCTCATGACGGCTTTGGCCGAAGAGGTTCGCGGGTCGGGCTCACTACGGACCGTGACGGATCCGGCCTGTGGTACTGGCAGCCTGCTGTTGGCCGCAGCCCGGAACTGGCGTGGTCGAGAGCCGGTGCGGCTCACCGGTGTCGACATTGATCCCGTTCTCGGACGGCTGGCGACAGCTCGGCTGGCCCTGGCCGAGGGACCCGTTGAGTACGAGGTAACGACAGCCGACACTCTGCGTCATGATCCTGGCGCAGGGATGCGAGCGGATGTCGTTCTGTGTAATCCGCCCACGAATGAACGGGACTGGGGTCATGCCGAGCTGGCCACAGACCGACGGTGGATTTTCGGCCACCCCCCACGCACCGAGCCCGAACTGGCTTGGGTGCAGCACATCGTGACCGGGCTGGCGGAGGAAGGCGTCGCGGTCGTGTTGCTGCCGCCCGCCGTCGCCTCACGGCGGGCGGGCCGAAGGATCCGGGCTGGGCTGTTGCGTGCCGGATCCTTGCAAGCGGTGGTCGCGCTGCCGCCGGGCGCCGCGCCCCCGTACGGCGTCGGACTGCATTTGTGGGTGCTCCGCGCGCCGGGTGCACGTTCCGGTGGGGAGAATGTCGCGCTGGTCGATGCGTCGGACTGTCGTCACACTCCGACAGAGGGCGGCACGCAGGTTGTGGACTGGGATGCCGTGCGCACACGGGTGTTCGCCTCGCTGCGGGGCGATGCCCCACCCGGTGCCGTGAACGTACCCGTGGTGGATCTGCTTGGTGAGGAGACGGATCTCACCCCTGCCCGTCATGTGCCGGCCGCGGTCGCCGCCTCCGCAATCGAACTGACACGGTCCTGGGCCCGGTTCGACAACGCACTGTTGGCCGTCCACGACGCCGGGAACAGCCTGCGCTCCCTTGCCTCGGTGTATGAGTCACAGCCGCGAGTGGCGGTGACCGTAGGGGAACTGGAAGCCGCCGACGCCGTCACGCTGACACCAGGGGGAGTCCTGCCGGAAGGGGCGCTGCGGCGTGGGCCACGTCCTGGCGGCGGGGTACCAGTTCTCATGGCTGCTCACTTGGGGCAGGGGCAGGGGGAGGAGTGGTGGTTGGCGACGGACGACATGGAGCGAGGGGAGCGAGAACGGGAACTGACCGTTACCGCCTTCGGTGACGTCGTGGTGGTCGCTACATTCGCCGAGTTCGACGCCTGGGTGGAGACCTCGGCACCGACCGTGCTTGGTCCCCATCTGCACCGACTCCGGGTTGACTCGGAACGTTTGGATCCCTGGTTCCTGGCTGCGTGTCTACGGGTGCGATTCAATGCACGCCAGGCTGGCACGCACGCGTCGGTCTCCTCACGAGTTGATGTCCGGCGGCTACGGGCGCTGCGGTTGCCGATCGCCGAGCAGCAGCGGTACGGGGCAATCCACCGCCAGCTGGTCGAGTTCGAGCGGGCCGCAGCGGAACTGGCGTCGGTGGAAGGCGTGTTGAGTGGCTCCCTGGCCGAGCTGCTGGCGGTCGGGCAGCTCGGCGCGGGGTGACAGCCAGGATTTACTGACCCTTGGGAGCAGTTTCAGGGATCAGCTCAACGGCAGTCCGTGCAGGAGTTCTTCGACCGCCGCGTGATAACCCCACTCGGCGAACTCTTCGCCCGACTCTCGTGCGCGCTCGACGACGCGGAGTGGCGGCCGAGGCAGCAGACTGCGCAATTCCAGCAAGGCGGTTTTCCACGCCGGAAAGGCACGAGCAGTGCTGTCCTCCTCCGGGATCAGGCACTCCGCCGCTCCGATCCGTGCCTCCAGCAGGCGGGCCTGCTCCGGGGTCCCCTGCTCTGCGCCGTCGAGGTCGCGTACCAGCGTCCGGTACCGCGCTCCCGCCCCCGGCCAGTCTCCGGTATGCCGAAGCCGGTCCGCGCACAGCAGGCGTGCGCGCAGCACATCGGGGTCACAGGCACCCCAGGAGTTCCGGGCCGTATGGAGCCTCGCGTCGAGCTGATGCGCCATCGGGCCCGGATCGCCTTGCGTCAATTCCCCTTCGGCCTCGTCCATCAGCGTACGGAACGCCTGACGACCAGGAGTACCTACGCCCCGGCGGCGGACGACGGGCCTGCGGCGCCGCACGCTGCCGGTAACCGGGAACGGCGTGTCCGCCGGGGCGCCTTGGCCGGCGCGGAAGGGCAGGGTGGGGTCGGGGTCGAGTGCCGGGTGCGGTGCGGGGTCGCCGGGCGACGGTAGGAAAGAGGCCAACGCCTCGGCGGCCTCGCCTGCGGAGGGCCGCAGCCCAGGGTCCTTGGCCAGCATTCGCTCCACCAGGTCGGCGAGACCGGAGGGAAGCCCCGGAATGCGAGCGTCTAGTCGGGGTGGAGGCGCGCCGCAGTGTTGCTGCTCGATGATGTGCTCGGATGCGCCGACGAACACGTTTTCCCCTGCGACGAAGCGGAATACGGTGCAGCCGACTCCGTAGATGTCGGCAGCCCCGGTGGGATTGCGCTCCCCGAGGATGATCTCGGGAGCCTTGTAGCCGAGGCTGCCGGGGGTGCGGCCCTCGGTGTGCCGGGTGGCGTTGGGGTCGTCCGGCAGCGCGATGCCGAAGTCGACCAGATGCACCTCGCCGTCCTCGGCCAGGATCACGTTCTGCGGCTTGATGTCGCGGTGGACCACTCCCGCCGCGTGCACTCGGTCGAGGATCCGCAGCAGTTGGACGGCGATCGACGCGGTGGCGGCGAGCGTTGGCCTGTGCGACTCAAGGAAGTCGCGGAGGTTCTTGCCATCGATGAACTTAGTGACGAGGTACGGGCGTCCGCCGAGGAAGTCGTAGGCGACGAGGCCCGGAATGCCCTGTCCCCCCAGCCGTTCGTGCATCTGGCGTTCACGCTCGAAGCGTTTGAGCTCGTTGGGGCTCAGCCGCCCCTGGCGGTCGGCCTGGCCCGGGTCCGAGTCGCGGGGCGGACGGACCAGGAACTTCACCGCGGCTATCCGGCCGGTCGTCAGATCCATGGCGCGGTAGACGGTTCCCATACCGCCACTCCTTGGCGCATGCGTGATCTCGAATCTTCCGGCGAACACCTGTCCGGACTCCAAAGTTCTGCCCCTCCCGCACCTCTCCGTCATCGGACGCGCACAGCGTACTGGCAGCGCCCCGATTGTGTTTACGTCGCTTGACTATGTACACACTCGCCTCCATGCTGGAGCAGGCCTGCCCGGCCGAGCTGCAAGGAGACGTGGTTCGTGAGTGCGTTTCAGAAGCTGCCCCACGTGGACGGTGACGACAGATTGGTCCGGATCGGTCCGCCGCTGCTGCGCCAGGAGCCGGATGCATGCCCCGTCGGCCGAGCGCTGCGCGCCAGGCCGCTGCTCGTGCAGCAGCCGGCCCGCAGCAGACGTAAGCCGGTCGAGGACTTCTCTTCCGCCCCCTGGGGTCGATTCCTTGACGCCGTGGAACATGACGGCATGACGCTCGCCGATGCCGTTGCGGATCCGCGGAACAGGCGACGCTGCGTCGACGCCCATGTGCGGTGGGCCGCGGAGGCCGCCTCCACGTATCTCGCCGTCCGGAGGCGGGAGCAGAGTGTGTGCGCCGCGGCCGGCCACCCCGCGACCCGCCCCGTGCGCCAGCAGTGGGTCGGAACAGACCGGCTGCGCGAACCGGACGGCCGTGGTGCCGACACCTACGAGCGCACAGCATGGGGGCGCCAGTACGCCAGCGAGGACGGCAGTCTCCGGGAGATCTGGATTCCGTCGATCGACACCGTCAAGCGGGACCGGCCGCTGCCGGAGATCGCGGCCGTCGCCTACGTTGCCGCCACCGGTGTCCCGGCCGACCTGCCTTACGGGCAGCATGCACGGCTGGTCACGTCCCCGGCTGCCTTGCCCCGCCGGGTCCGGGTCGTCGGTGTGGGACTCGGCGACGGAAGTACGCATGTACTGGCCGACTGGGACGCTGCTGAGGCCAGAGAGCAATTCGGTGAACACGCGAAGGTGTTGATGGCTCGCGCCGCCGACGGCCGCGAAACCCGCCCTGGACAGGACTGCGCACGCTGCGAGGCACTCAGCGGCTGTTCGGACGTTCCGCGAGCTCCCGGCCTGCTGGGTGTGTCCGCCCCGGTCCGCCCGCGCAAACGGCGCAGCGTGTCGGTGTCCGACCTGCGGGCCTACCGGGACTGCCCGGCCCGCTATCACCTCACCCGCGTACTGAAGCTCCGGAACGGCCGGACCGAGAACGCGGCGATCCGAACAGGGCGGGCGGTCGACGCGTGGCTCAACGAGCGCCACGCCGCGGAGCCTCGCACCTCGTGTCGATACGCCCCACTTCCCGCGACACTGCCCGGTCTCTCCGCAGAAGAGCTGCCCGTCGCCCTGGCCATGATCCGCCGTCACAGGGGCCGCTGCCCGCTCGACGGCCTGGCGGTGGAGGAGACAGTCGAGCCGCAGCGGCGGCTGGCGGTCTATGACCCCCAGAGTGACGTCGTCGTCATCGCCGACTGCGACCTCGTGTACACCGACCGGGGCGGCACGGTCATCCGCGAGACGAAGACGGCATCCCGTCGTTTCGGTGAACGGCAGGAACTCGTCCGCACATACCCGCAACTCGCCCTCGCCGTCCTCTTCATGGCATCCGGCGCGCTCGGTGGCGATCCGCGTCGCTCACGGATCGAACTGGAGATCCTGCGCGAGGACGGCGCACGGCTGGAGGAAGTCGACCCGTTCGACACCACCACCCTCGACCAGTCCCGTCACGTCATCAGCGAACTCGCCGCCCGCTGGGCGGCCGACGAGACCTACGCCACCGAGCCCGCAGACGGCTTCGACTGCGGCGACTGCGAGGCACGCCGCTGGTGTACCGCCGCACGGAGCCTGCCGGGTGAGGGTGCCCCTCGTATCACTGGGGAGGTACTGCGATGACCTCCGACGAACGAGGTGCCGTGCCGTCCCCTTCGGGGGAATGGGCCGCCCACGACGGTGCCCCCTTGCTGCGGACCCTCGCCCGCGCCCTCATCGTCCTGGAGGCCAGGACCGGCCTGGACTCCTTCACCCTGCCATACCCGCCCGAGGCGCAGCGGGCCCTGGACCGTACGGTGCTCGCCTGCCTGCTTGCCGGAGAGCCGCCACCGGCCGGACTTACCGAACTCGTCGACCGATGCCGCACGGTGCCGCTAACCGAGTGGCCGCTCACCCTGCCGCCCGAGGCGATCGGACCCGAGGACCGGCTGCTGGACGAACAATCGGGACGTCCTACCGAGCTGTGCCATGAATGGGCCTGGCGCAGCCCGGACACTGCCGCGGAGTTCCGCGACCGGCAGATCGTGCGCGCCGCGCTGCGGCTGTGCCGGGAATACGGTGACGAGGAGGCGTACACCGCTTTCCGCGGGCTGCTGGTGCGTCGGCCGGTCCTCACCACAGCCGAGATGTACGAGGTGACCGGAGATCTGGTCCTCGAGCCTGTCAGAGGGCTGATCCGGCAGATCTACCGACCGGTGCCCGATTCCTACCTGTTCGAGGACGCATACACGGTGTGCGGGCGCTGCCTTACCCTTCTCGCCCCCTCGGAGGACGGCGACTGGTGGTGCGAGCGAGACCGCTGCCGCCGTCGGGGGCCCGCGCCGGTGGGGCGCCGCATCGACCGCGAGACGGCAGGGGAGGTGTGCCAGCTCGAGCGCCCGCTGCGGCAGTTCGTCACCGGGCCCGGACGCGCCGAGGCAGACCTGGAGAGGGAACTGCTGGCCCTCGGCCTCGATGTGCGCATGTGGCCCGGCTACGACGCGTACGACCTGCTCGTGGTCTTCCCGGACGGGCACCGGTGGGCGGTCGACATGAAGGACTGGGCGCACCCCGTCTTCCTCGGCCGCTCGGCCAGGCCCGTGCCGCACGACCCGCCGTACGACGAGGCGTTCTGGGCCGTGCCCGAGCACCGTGTGCGCACCCGCCCCGGCTATGTCACCGCCTTCGAGCGCGCCCGCCCCGCGGACGCCCGTGGCCTGCCCCTGCTGACGGACACCGAACTTGTCGCACGGGCCCGCGCTCGACTGCGCACACGGAAAGGAGCATTCGACGGTGCGTGACCGGGAGAGCTGGCACAGGCCGGTGAGCCGTGAACTGGCACGGGTCTGGGACGGGTTGCCGCCGGAGCTGGACGGGGTGAAGCCTGCCCAGATGTGCCAGGTCGAACTGGCCCTGCGCCTCATGCAGCGTCTCGCACCCGACGAGCCGGCCGAGGGCGCCTACACCCTCTTCGGCGGCTACCCGTTCGCCACGGCGGCCGGGCTGGCCCGCACCAGCGAGCACGAGACGATGATCGCCGCCGCCCGCCATTTGCTGTGGACACTCCGTCGCGGCCGCGCCTGGGAACAGGCGCTCGACACCTACCGCCGAGTCCCGGAGCGGCTTCGCGCCTACGAGGTGCCGCCGGCCGGGTCGGGCGAGCCGCCGCATCCGTTGGTGCCGACGGTCGCCGCCGGCCGGCTTGCCGCCTACGACGACGCGCTTGCCGCGCTGCCCGACTTCGCGCGCCGCTCGCTGCCGCTTGCCCCGGCAGGGCGCAGTAACTTCCGTGAGCGGCGCCGCACGACGTCCGTCACCATCCCCGAGCAGCTGGTTTTTGACCGCCCGCAGGGCCACGACCTCGCGGCTGCGCGCCCCGGGGCCTCGGCACCGCTGACCGTGACGCGCGCCGAACTGGACGACACCGCACAGTGGATGGACGACATGGAGCGGGAGACCGGCGTCGAACGGCCCGGTCGCTGGGGCGCGCGCCTGGCCGAGCTGAGGATCGCGCCGCGTGACGCCGACGGCCGCGGTTTCACCGACGGCGACGCGCTCCGTCTCGACGGACTGCTGCATCTCGTCGGTATGGTCGGCGCGGGCAAGAGCACGCTCATGACGCTGGTCGCGGTCTGGGCGGCACGTAAACGGCTGCGCACCACCCTCGTGGTGGGCGACGTGGCTGAGCAACTGCGGCTGTGCGAGTTGTTCACCCTGCTGGACCTGCCCGCCGTACCTGTGCTCGGCCCGACCGCCCGGCAGACCCATGTGGAGCGCTTGCACCGCCGGCTCGCCTCGCGCGGCCTCGACAACCTTCTCGACCACGATGCATACGGGTTCGACGAGCTGAGCACCGTGTGCGTGGTGGACGCCTTGCGCGGCACGGAGGCGGTCGAGCCCTTGCGCTACGCGGACGCGCCCTGCAGCGCCCTGCACCCCGAGAAGGGCAAGGAATCGGTGGCGCCGCCCGAGGAAGGGCTGCCAGGAGTATGGGATCCGGCCACGCAGGAACGGAGGAAGCCGCGGCCCGACCAGGAGAACGAGTTGAAGGGAACTCCGCACGGCTGCCCCGTCTGGTCCGAGTGCCCCCGCCACCGCGCCGCACGTGACCAGGTCGACGCCCTGATCTGGGTCGCCAACCCGGCAAGCCTCGTACAGAGCGCCGTCCCCGCCCAGCTCAACGACGAACGGCTGCGCCAGCTCGAACTCGCCTGCACCCGCAGTGACATCGTCTTCGTCGACGAGGCCGATGCCGTCCAGATGAGACTCGATGAACTGTTCGCCCCTTCCGCGACCCTCGTACAGCCCGACATCGAGTCCTGGCTGGACCAGGTCCACACCCACAAGATCGAGGAGCTGTCCAGACATGGGCGACTCCCGCTGACCGACCGCGACGTGGAGCAGTGGAATGCGGCCCTCGCGGTGGTCACCGTCGCGACCGACCGGCTGTACCGCATGCTGATCAGCGACGAGGAGTTGTGCGAATGGGTGGACACCGAGTACTTCAGCCCCTGGGCGCTTCAGGAGAAGCTCATCGCCGACTGGTTCGGAGACCTTCCCGGCCCGGACGCCTACCGGCCCGCGGGGAGCGGCGCCCTCGACGGCGTCGCGGACGAGCGTGACCTGTACGAGGGATACGAGGACGACGAGGACCCCGAACCGGAGACCCTCGTCCAGGAGGATCCACGCCGCGCCGAACTGACGCGGATCCTGGATGCCTTCCGTGACGACCCCCTCGGCGGTCGTGGCCCGTACGGCACCCTCACCGACACCATGGTCGAGACGGTTCACGACCTGCTGCACACCCAGTCACTGACCCGCAGCCGGGCTCGCGTGGCCGCGCTGCTGTCCCGTCTGCTCGACGACGTCCGCGGCCTGCCGGGCCGCGGCGAGACCAAGTGGTTCGACGAGACCTGCCGCAGGTTGGAATTCACGCTGCTGCTGTCCGCCCTGCACCAGCGCCTGGAACGGCTCACCTTCCTGTGGCCCCAGGTGGAGGCGGCGTTGCGCCTTGACACTCAGGGCAGGGAACTCGCCCGTCGGGCCCCCCTTGACTACGCCCCGCTCATCCCCGAAGCGCCGATGGGCAACGTTCTGGGCTTCCAGTACCTGCGCGACGAGCGGCAGCGCGACGCGGAGGAGCGAACCAGCGGCACCCTCCGCTTCTTCCGCTGCGCCGGCGTCGGCCGCGAACTGCTTCTGTCCCTCGCCTCCCTGGGGGCCGACCCGGCGGCGGGCCGACCCGGTCCGCACGTGGTCCTGATGTCCGGCACGAGCTGGGCCGGCACATCGACCCGCGCCCATGTCCTGGCGCCCGTGGGCGCCGTTCTGAAGCCTTCCCAGAGGTCTCTGGACGCCGTCGGCCGCACCACCTTCAGCACCCACTTCCTCTACGACGAAGACGACGGCAAGCCGATGTTCCTGTCCGGCACACCCCCAAGGACCCGCATCGACCAGGCCCGCGCCATGGCCGCACGACTCGGCCGTCCCGGCCCGGGGGGTGCCGCCTGCCCCATCGACCTGGAACTCGCCAAGGTCTCCGACGATCAGCGCAAACGCGCCATTCTTCTGGTGGGCAGCTACAAGGAGGCGTACGCGGTCGCCGACATCCTGCACAGCGAGGACCGCTGGCACGACCGGGTTCGCGTGTTGGTACCCGATGCCGCCGACGTCGACATGTCTCTCGATGGCACAGATATGACACACGGCACGACCCTGCGGCGCGGCGACCTCGCCATGTTCGCGGACGACCCAGCTGCCGAGGTGCTTGTCGCGCCGCTCATGGCGGTGGAACGCGGTCACAACATCCTCAACGCCCAGTCCACCGCGGCCTTCGGCACTGCCCTGTTCCTCGCCCGGCCGCACCCCCGGCCCGACGACCTCACCCTGGCCATCTACGCAGTCAACGACTGGGTGTGCCGGTTCGTGCGGGACCAGCCGCGAGACGACGACCGCAAGGGCCCGGCCACCTTCAGCGAACTGGTCGCCCAGGCGCACAGCCTCGACCAGGCTGGCCGCCGCCTGCGCACCGAGGGTCGCCAGGAGTGGCGGCGCCTGCTGAAGCGCCGCTACATCTATTCCGGCCTGCCCCGATGGGAGAAGCAGGCCTTCGCATGGGACCAGCTGGTCACCATGTGGCAGGTCATCGGCCGTCTCGTACGCGGCGGCGTGCCCGCCCGGGTGGTCTTCGTCGACGCCGCTTTCGCTCCGCGGCTCGCCCGCGCTCTCGCCCCCGCGGCCACCAGTACGGACTTGCCCGCCACCGATGGCCTGCTCAAGGCGCTGGGAACTGCACTCGCCCCGTACTTCGCACCGGATCCGGATCCGTCCGCGTTCCCCGATCCCGCCGATCCCGTGGTGGCCCGGCTTCTCTACGAGCCGTTCCACGACGCTCTGCGCACCCTCGACCATCACGTACGCCGCTGACCACTCCCGGAGTGTCCCGCCATGCCCGCTGCGTCCTATCGTCATGTCCAGACCGCGTCCTGGGTCCCCGTGGACCGGGATGCCGGCGTCACCTCCCGCTACCGAGTTCTGCCCTTCCCCGAGGAATGGCGCGACGCGGTCCTCACTCTCTGCAATGCGGGCCTCGGCCCGGATTCCGAGCCCTGGCGTACCGTGCCGACCCGCCGTCTGGAGCAGGTCCTGCAGGCATTCGCCCCTGATGTTCTGGTCATGCCCCGCCCGTTCCACGACCGGGGTGACGCGCGGGCCCGCTGGCTGTACGTCGCCGAGGACGTCCCCGACCCTCTGCCGCCGCAGGTCCTGACCCCCCTGCTGAACCGCTGGCTCGGTGGACTGCGCCCCGAGCCCGAGCACAGGGAACTCCTTCGGAGCGTCCGCACCCAGCTCACGGAGAACCCGCCCGCATGGGAGCCGGCGCAGCGAGAGCTCCTCGCGTGCGGGACGACCCGAGGCGGCACCGCGGCCCCTGAGGCCCACCAGTTCACCCTCACCACGGACTGGCTGGCCCGCCGGATCCTCGCGCTCGGCCCCTACCCGTACGACTCCGGTGCCCTGCGCTTCCGGGCGATGCCGCGCGGCCCCAAGGACAAGGGAGCCGAGCTCGTCTCGCAGCCGCTCCGGTACGAACCCGGGAAGCCGGCGGGCACCTGGTGGTTCTCCGTTGTCCTCAACATCACCCTGCACACCGTGCCGTTCGACCCGCTGCCCCGTTTCCATCTGCACTGGTCGATCCGCCGCTGGGCGACCCGCGTCGGCGGCAGGTCGAGCCGGGTGCACGTACCGTACGGCACCCGGACGACCGTTCTGCTGCGCCCGAGCGTGCCCGTGCTCCCCGGTGTCCCCTTGAGCGAGCGGTTCGCGGTCGCCCAGCTGGAGCGGCGCTGGGACAAGGAGAGCGGGGCCTTCACCGAAGGCTGGGCGTACGGCGGCCCCGCGAGGCTCCTCGCGGATGTCGCCCTGGGAGAGCCGTTCCCCGACGCGGACGCGATCCTCACCGACCCCGAGGGCTGGCTGCGGCGCGACGCGCGGGCCGCGATCGTGTACCGCACCGCCATGGGCTCCCACGCGGTGAAGGCCGGGCTGATGCCGCACCAGTGCTCGCAGCTCACCGCCTGGGCGGAGCAGGCCCTCCCCGAGGAGCTGCGCCCCGCGCCCCGGCTCACGCACACCGCGCTCGCCGGAACGAGGCCGCTCAACGCCCCGCCCACGAGCGTGAAGAAGGACGAGAAGGAGCAGGAGGAGGCGCGGCGGACCGCCGAGCGCAGGGCCGCCGTCGCCTACGCGATCGCCGCTTTCGGAAACGCATCGGACGACACTCCCGTCTTGGAGGCCCGTCTGATGTGGCAGAACTCCGAGATGCGTGACACGGCCGTGGCCGCACTTGTCGAGCGTCTCGGCCTCAAGGGCGACGGCGGCATGCACAGCGAGGACGCCTACCGGGGGGCGACTCCTGCCGCCCCGGTCGTCCTGGAGTGGCAGGCACCTGAGCTCACCGTGCGGCTGCGCTGCTACCGGCCCGTCCGAACCGGCACCGAAGGAGCCGCGGCACTGACGGACGGCCTGGAGCTTCCCGAGGGTGCGCGCCGCACCCGCGACCTCGTCGCGGCCGCCGAGCACCTGCGTCGCACGGAGACCGCCGAGTGGCTGAGGCAGGACCGCATCGGGGGTGTGCCCGCGCTGGCGCTGGTGGAGATCGACCGGCCCGACGACTTCACGACCCGCGATCACGATCCCAAGTTCGCCGTCCGGCTGGGCTGCGCGGACGCGGGGTTCGTGACCCAGTTCATGGCCGTCCCCAAGAAGGTCAAGGGCTACAACACGGTGGGCAACCAGCAGCACCGTGCCCTGATGGCCTGGGACGACGGCCTGCGTCAGCTGGGAGCCCGCGTCCACCCCGAGCACGGCCTCGATCAGGGCGTGCCCGAGGGCATGAGGTATGCCGCGGTGTGGATGGTCCGCAAGAACCCCACCACCCGTACCCGTTGGGCCGCCGACGTCCCGGTGGCGGTGCTGGTCACTCCGGACGCCAAGGGCAGCGGCCTGGCCAGGGTTCAAGGCTGGGACCCGGACGCGGACGACGGAGCCGGTGCATGGGTGTCGTATCCCGAGATGCTCCTCAAGCTGACACGGCTGGCCGAGGTCGGTCCCGTGATCCCGGCCCCGCGCGGACCTGAGGCTGCGCAGCAGCCCGGGGGGAAGCCGCGCAGCTGGCGTGCGGACCGTGAGGAGCAGCGACGCCGGGCCGAGGAGTGGCTGCAGAACGTACGGGCCTCACTGCGCCGGGAGCCGACGCTGCTCATGGTGGACGCGCAGAACGCCCGCTCCCACTGGACGTGGCTCCAGGACGGCCGTACGGAACCCGACCGCATCCGCGACGGCCACGCCGAGCCGCGCCGCCTCGACGCCGATCTGCGGCTGCTGAGGGTGCGCTCGTCCAGGAATCGGGAGACCCCCCAGTGGTGGGGCGTCAATCCCAAGGAGGGGCCCAACGGGATGCCTTCCCACCTGTGGACGCCCGCGGATGACTGCTCGGGCCGGGTCTTCTACTCCACCACGCCCAAGCCGGTGCAGTTCAAGAGTTCGGCCGTCGAGGCCGACAAGCTGGCCCCGCGCCCGATCCGCATGGGTCCTCGCAAAGGTCAGCCGACCATTGACACCGGGGAGGTCGGCTGGATGCCGGCGCTCCTCGAAATCGCCGTCCTCGGCTGCCATCAGGAGGACGGCGACGATCCGCAGGCACTCGCTCTCAACGCGCACCTGCTGCGTCAGCCGCCGGACTATCCCGAGGCCCTCGCCCTGCCCCTGCCGCTCCACCTGGCCGGCCTCGGCCAGCAGTACGTCCTACCGACGCGTACTGAGCACTCCACGCCCGACGGCGAGGAGCAGCCGCCCGGCGAGCTGCGCGACAGCGGGGACCCGGCTGCCGATCCCGACCCGTCCGAGGAGGCCGCGCCCGGGATCGAGGAGGAGCCGGACACACAGGAGGGCCAGCTGACGCTCTTCGAAGGCTGACTTCCCGCACCTGCTTCGGTCCGCGTGAGCTGTGCTTGCGAGCCTGGTTGACTTGTCACGCGCGGGCTGCCGACGGCGGAACCTCCGCCCGGCGGTCCGCGCACCGGCACACCGATCGCTTGGGCGCACCGAAGAGGGATGTGGACGTGGAGCAGTTCGCTCCGGGCAAGGTCCTACGTGGCCGCTACCGGCTGGGCAGAATTCTGGGCAGGGGAGGGATGGGACACGTCTGGCAGGGGATGGACGTGTATCTGGAGCGTCCCGTTGCGGTGAAGACCATCGCCGCGGATCTGCTGTCCCTGCCCGACCGACGCCGAAACGCCCTTGCACGCTTCGAGAGAGAGGCCAAGGCCGCCGCTCGACTCGACCACGCCAACATCACCACCGTGTACGACGCGGCCGTCACCGAGGATGTCTGCTGCCTGGTGATGCAGCTCGTCGACGGTACGACCCTCGACAACGTCATCGACGGCAGCGACGGCGAGCGCCTGCCTGTGCCGGCCGCGGCCTCGGTCGCCGCACAGCTCTGCTCGGGCCTGTCCGCCGCCCATGCCGCGGGCCTCGTCCACCGGGACCTCAAGCCGCAGAACGTCATGGTCCGCACCGACGGCCTGGTGAAGATCCTGGACTTCGGACTGGTCACGGTTCTGTCCGACGCCGACCCGCGGCTCACGATGACGGGCGAGACGCTCGGCAATCTGGCCTACGCCTCGCCTGAGCTCCTGGCCGGAGAGAACCCGTTGGACGGCCGCAGCGACCTGTATGCGCTGGGATGCCTGCTGCACTACATGCTCACCGGCCACCGCCCGTTCCGCAGTCAGCGCCCGGCCCAGCTCGTGACCCAGCACCTCACCGAGGTCCCCCCGCAGTTGAGCGAGTACGGCGTACACACCTCCGCCTCCCTGCAGGAGCTCGTGAACGCTCTGCTCGCCAAGCGCCCCGAAGACCGCCCGAGCAGTGCGGCCGAGGTGTACGCGGCACTCGTGCCGCACGTGCCCGCTCCCGATCCGGGCTTCGCGGTCCGCAGGATGCCGCCGGAGGACCCCCGGCGGCCGTTCCTCGTACCTCAGGGGCCGGTCATGCCGTGACGGCACCGACTGGCCCCGGCGCTCAAGCCGACATCGGGCGCCGCGCCTTCATCAGTTCTTCGAGGAACGGGCTCGGCTCCCCGTGCCAGAAGATGTCCAGGCTGTCCCGGGCCCGCGTGGTCGCCACGAAGAGCAGCGATCGGGCGCGCTGCATCTCCCGTCGATAGCGGCTGGGGTCCGTGGTGCGCCGCTGCTGGACGTCCGCGCGCGGAACCAGTCCGTCGCTGACTCCGGCGATGATCATGCGCTGGTACTCGAGACCCTTGAACCTGAACATCGTGCCGATGTGGACACCGTTGTCGCCGCGCGGTCCGTCCGGCCCGATCTCCAGCCTCGGGATGCCGTGCTGGGCCAGCGTCCACGCCGCCTGGCTCGCCATCTCGTTGGTCGGCACGGCGATCGCGATCTGCTCGCGCGGGATCTCCCCCCAGGACTCGATCAGCGCGGCGATCGCCTCCCGCTCGTCCTCCCAGTCCCGCAGCCCGTGCAGATCAGGGACGGCACCGCTGAGAACGGACCGGTAACCCGCCAGGTTCTCGGTGCTGCCGTCGAGGTCGTCGTACGTCTCGTCGCCGAGCACGTTCAGCGCGGAGAGCAGGATCTGCCGCGTGGTGCGGTAGCTCAGCGACAGCTTCGACGACCGCCCGCGGATGTTGATGCCCAGGCTGCCCAGCGTGACCTGGTTCTTGTAGATGCGCTGGTGGGTGTCACCGACCAGGAAGAGGTCGTTGCGGTCCGGAGCGGCCATAGCGCGCAGCATCTTCCAGTGCGCGGGCCGCAGATCCTGTGCCTCGTCGACCACGATGTGCCGGTACCGGTAGCGCAGCCAGCCGCCGGATCCGTCGGCCACATGGATGTTGTCGAGGCCGCCCGCCTCCTCCCGCTGGCGGTCGATGGACTGGATACGCCGGGCGCGTTCCATCTCCAGCTGGGCCGCCCGCTCGGCGACCTGGTCCCAGGTCTGCACCCCGAGCCGGTCCAGACGCTGGGTGAACCGCTCGGTGAGCTGCCAGATCTCGGCACGCTCGGCTCGGCTGACCGTGCGTCCCCGTCCGGCCCGGCGGGCCCGGAAGTAGTCCGTGCGGGAGGTGACGGCCTGGCCGAGGATCACCTGAGCCCATTCGTCGTGCAGGAACTCCGCGTCCCAGCCGTTCTCGTCGAGTTCGTCGAGGAGCGAGCGCCATTCCCGCACCGCCTGAGCCTCGTCGATGATCCGCTTGCGGTTGCCGGGCTCGGCCTCCCGGACGGTGCGCAGCGCCAACTGGTCGACATGGCTGATCTCGACGCGCGACAGGAGGGCTTCGCCGCCGAGTGCGAGCAGCCGCGACCGCAGGTCCGCCGAGAGGTTCTTGTTGTACGTCGTCAGCAGGACGGGCTTGGTGCGTCCCGCGGGGAGACGCTCGACCAGGTGCTTGACGCGGTGCAGGGCCACGATCGTCTTGCCGGTGCCGGGGCCGCCGCCCACCCGTGCCGGACCGCTGTAGTCCCGTGAGACGAGCTTGGCCTGGGTCGGGTGCAGGAACACCTTCCACCGGCCGAAGTCCTCGCCCTCCAGGGCCTCCCGCAGTGCCTCGTCGGTCGTCGTGACGATGGTGGCGGGGCGCTCGACGGCAGCCTGGAAGTCCTCGGGGTCGACCGGCTCGGGCGCGGTCACCGGGGCGGTGACCTGGTCGAGGACGTCCTCGTACTCCTTGCCGTCGTACAGCGCGAGCAGCACCTCGCCGGTGAGCTGCGGCGCGTGCTCGACGAGGCCGAGGAGCTGGTCCTCGGTGGTCAGCGCGGCGATCACCGGGACCAGGGACGGGGCCACACCCAGATCGGTGAGCTGCTGCTCCGTCCACTGGGCGAAGAGAGGAGGCGGGGCGGCCGGCTCGGCGCGGGGGGCGGGCTCGGGCTGCCGGGGCTGGGGAGTGAGTACTTCCTCCTGGACGACCTGGAGGTCGACGTACTCGATGCCGCCGGTGACGCGGTTGACCGAGTACATGAGCCGGTCGAGGTGGGCGTACACCTCCTTGCGGTGCTTGACCGAGACGATCAGCCAGTCGTCGTCGGCCAGGCGCAGCAGGAGTGCACGGTATTCGTCGTTGACCCGTGCCGAGAACAGCTTGTCGTGGCCCTGCAACTGCTTGAGACGCAGTCCCGCGGAGTCGGGGTTGGTCTTGAACTTGTGCTGGAAGTCGTAGATCGCGCCCTTGACCGGGCGGGGGAGTTTGAGGATCTCCCTGTCCGCTTTGTCGAGCAGGCGCAGTGTCACGTTCTTGCCGGTCACGAGTCTTCGGTCTCCCCATCGTCCAAGGTGGTGCCGTCCTGCAGATCCCGACGTATCCCGTCGTCGGATGGTTGTACGCCGTCGAGGAGGTCCGCGATCTCCTCGACGGTCCAGGCGCCGGCCGACTGTACGCGCCAGCCCGCCGCCGCGAAGGCCCGGTCCCGGTCACCGGCTTCCGGATCCTCGTCGGCACCCTCGACAGGACGCGGCGCGAGGACGACGCCGATACGGGCATCGGGCCATGCAAGTTCGGCCAGCCAGCCGTGGTCGTCGAGCTCGTAGCCGTCCTCGGGCGCCGGCACACCGAGTGCGGCAAGGGCTTCGGCAAGCGCGAGCAGGCCGGGCTCGTCCGGGTCGAGGTACTCCATGACCTGGTCCCAGGCGGAGTCGCGAGCCGCGGTGGGTCCCGGGGCGACCGGTGCGGTTTCGGTGACGGTCGCGGACGGCACGGAGGGCTCAGGGGCCTCCACCGCATCGACGGCTGTGATGTCGAGCGTCATGCGGACGGACTCAAGGACCCCGCTGCCCCCGGCCACGGTCAGTGTCGCGGGCACGAATCCATTGAGCTGGCTGCTCGTCAACTGTGCGCTGTCGCCGCCGCCGTGATCCAGGAACTGAAGCACGTTGGACCAGTAGAGCCAGGCCCGCCACCGCCGCTTGTGGGCCTCCTCCTGGGCGTGCACGCTGGGTGAGTCGTCGAGGAGGACGATGCCCGTCCACGCGGGAGGCTTCAGGCGGCCGTCCGCCGTGAACATCAGCCGCAGCCCGGAGCCGTCCGTCGCCGTGAACATCTGCACCGGCCCGCGCGGTCCCTCCGGCGCGCGGCCATGGAGCCCTGCCGTGATCTGCGCACCGACCGAATCTGGGGCCAGGGGGACAGGGCGGGTCCCGGTACCCATGAACCCCGCCAAGGCGGCCTCGGCGCGCCACTGCCAGCGGTCCGCGTGCGGGTGGCGCAGATACTCGGTGAGCTGTTCGGCAGGGTTGACCCACACCGTCTCGGCCAGCTCGCCCGGCAGCCCGCCCCGCGTGCTCGCGTAGTAGGCGCGGGCCTTCGCCTTCGCGTTCTCGCCGTACGGCTCCCACACCGGGTCGGCCGGGCCCGCGCCCGCGTACCCGGTGTCCCGTACGCGCCGCTGCCACTCCTTCACATCGGTGTAGGTGAGCTGGAAGACCCTCAGGCCCTCGGCCCGCAGACGCGTGCGCTTGTCCGCGTCGCCGGCGACGCGGTTGTGCTCGCGGCCCGCGTGGAACTCGTAGCCGTCCAGGTAGACCGCCACGCGCGGCCCCGGTGCGTCGACCCGCTCGAACAGGACGTCCGGGCGCGTGCCGTCGAGGACGCGCTGCTGCGAGACCCGCCAGCTCAGTGTCTTGCCGTCGGCGGCCGTCAGACGCAGATCCAGTGCGTGGGTGCCGGCCGGGGTGATGTACGCGTCGCCGCTGGCACGGCTCTCAGGGAGCTGGGCCCATTCGCGCAGCGTGTCGATGAACATCACCTCCAGGTCGCTCTCGGCCTGATGGTGCATCGGGATGTGCTGCGTGGTGGCGACCGGAGAGGTGCGCCAGCGCTCGCCGTCGGCGCCCAGGAGCTCGTCCAGCATCTGCCGGACCTCCTGGCGGCTCACCTTGTCGTAGTCGCCGGGCGGCACCCTGCGCAGCAGACAGCGGTGGCAGCCGTCGAGCCCCTTCTCCAGGCAGCCGCAGCCCTCGATCACCTCGCGCGCCTTCAGCAGGACCTCGCGGAACCCGTCGGCGGTCGCCAGCCGGTGCAGATAGCCGGTGCCACCGGGCAGCCGGTCGTACACCACGAGGAAGCGGCGCGGCCAGTCGCGGTCCTCCCCGTCCGGCATGGACGCGGCCGTGATGTCGATGTGGTCCGGGTCGCCGCCGTAGCGTGCCGCTATCCCCGCGAACAGTGCCGCGGTGAAGGAGGCGAGCCGCTCGTCGGCCCGTGCCACGGACGCCGGGAGCAGTATGCGCACGGCCTCCGTCGTCAGCTCGTGCGCGAGGAGGAGGGGCACGTCATGCCCGGTGCCCTGTTCCTCGCCGCTGCCGTGCAGCCGGCGGCGCGGGCACCACAGCTGGTGGTGGGCGCTGGCCCGGGTGGAGCGGGCAAGGGACTCCGTGAGTGCGTGCTGCGCCTGGTCGACGACCGGCCGTCCGTCGGCGGTCGCCCCGCCGCAACTGGTACAGACATAGAACGGGTTGAGGCGCACGTCGTCCCCCGCCAAAGGCACCGTGCTGCTGCCGTCCTGCCGGTCGACACCCAGATTCAGGGTGCGGACGACCGCCTTGCGGGTGAAGTCGGCGCCGAAGACGGCGGTCTCGTGGCGCCAAGAACCTGCGGCCAGATGCGCGGGGTCGATGTCCACGGTGGTGAGGACCGCGTACCGCTTCCGATCGCGCTCGTCGCGGTCGTCGCGCACCCGCGCGTCGTCCCGCTTGTCGCGGGCCAGGACCCGCTTGGGCTCCAGTACGTACTGCACGCAGCCCGCGTCGGCGATGTCACGAGAGCCGCAGCGAGGACACGGCGAGGTGTCGTTCGCGGCGTCCCCGTGCGTCCTGGCATAGCCGCATGCGGGGCAGAGACGCCAGACCGCCCAGGCCCGCCGCTCGGGCGTGCCGATGTCGAGGGCCCGGACGACGTGCCGGTAGCCGTTGACGTAGAAGCTGTTGCCGGGGGCGAGTTCGGTCAGGGCGAGCTTGCGGGAGCGCTCGTAGTCGCGGACCTCGCTGCGGTACACCGACTCGCGGCGTCCCTCATTGCCTTCCGGGCTCTCGTCGGCGTCCGCCGGCGTCTCGCGCCAGTAGAGCGTGGCCTCCAGCGAGGTGGTGGTGTCCGTGAGGCTGTAGTTGGGCAGCAGGCCCAGCTCGACGAGGGCCCCGTGTGCGCTCGTCTGGCTCACCTCGCGCAGAAGCTCGCTCGTGGCCCGCCGTTCGGCGAGCAACTCCCGCCGCTCAGCGCCCTGTTCCCGGTCGTCGGCGAGCAGCCCGTCCATCGCGGTGTCGATGGCCGCGATACGCCGGCGCAGCTCCTCACGGCGGGCCGTCCACTCCTCCTCGGCCTCCTGCAGGGCGCGCGCGATGCCACCGGTCGCGTACGCGCGCAGCTCTTCGGCAGCGTGCGGCGACACCCCCCTGTCGTCCAGGGGGCCGCCCGGCGCCATCGGGAACAACGCCAGGAACTCGTCGACCAGCCGCCCTCCGTGCGTGAGCGCCGCGTCCGACAGGTCCTGGCACCATCCCGTCGTACCGAACAGCGCCGACGACAGGCGCGGTGCGGGCATGAGCGTCTCACCGTCCGCCGTGGTGAGTTCTCCCCGGGCCGCGCGGTCCAGGAGATGGGCGGTGTACTGGCGGCGCAGGATCTCCACCGCCGACAGGTAGCAGCCCGGCGGAACGATGTCACCGGCGATCATCTCGGTGGGTTCGTCGAGGTAGTACCGGTCGCGGGCGCGGCGTCCGCCAAAGGCCACGACCAGCGCGTTTCCCGTCCGGCGCCCGGCGCGACCTGCACGCTGCACATAGTTCGCGGGCCCGTTCGGGAGCGAGCCGAGCAGCACGGCCGACAGATCGCCGATGTCGATACCGAGCTCGAGCGTGGGCGTACAGGACAGCACATTGGGGTCGGTGTAATGGGTGCCCTGCCGGAAGGTGCGCTCCACGCGCTCCCTCTCGGGCCGCGTGAGCATACCGGTGTGCTCGGCGGTCACCACACGGTAGGTGCCGCCCGTCAGGTACAGACGGCGGTAGTAGTCGTCCGTGTAGTCCCGCTCCAGCTTCCCGCCGAAGCCACCGCTGCCCGCGCCCGTCGACGACATTCCGCTCTGGGGAGGCGTCAGCATTCCCGCGCAGCGGTAGCGCGGACAGGGATGCCCGTACCAGCGGGTCCGGCGCTCCGGCGGAACGACCTGCTGCCAGCCGCACTCCTCGCACGACACGAACGCCTTGTTGACGACGTCGTCCTCGAGGATCCGCACCTGGATGTGACCCGGCTGCAGCCCGTACACACGCGTCGTACGGTCCTTCGCCGTGCGCCCCGAGAGCACACCCTCGTCCGCGAGAACGGGCAGCAGCCTGCGCAGGTACTCGGTCGCCCCCGCCGCGTCCAGGCCCAGACACCGCCGCGTCCAGTCCTGGTACCAGTTGCCGCGCCCGGTGACCGTGTCGAACTTGCTCTTCTCCTTCGCACCGTCCAGCAGGAATCGCGGCGGCGCGACGTAGCCCTCGGGGAACGCGGGCATTCCCTCCGGGCGCCGGCCCGAGATGAGGTACTGGTTGACGCCCGCCTCCTTGATCCACGTCTCCAGCCACCGGTGCCGGACACCTCCGCGCATCCGCAGGCGCTCCAACAGGCCCCGCACATAGGCCATGTACCGCTCGGGCGTCGGCAGTCCGGCATCCAGACCGAGCTGGCCCGGCAGCGCCAGATGGACATCGCGGGCGAGCGCGACGACCTTGTCCGGCTCCTCGACCGCCACCTCTGCGGCCGTCGTCCGCGTCAGCTCCAGGGTGCGCCCAAGACGCGAGCGCAGCCCGAACTCCATGACGGTCGCGAAGGCGAGGCGTTCCCCGATGAGCTTCCACGTCCGCGCGTCCCCGGTGCCGCGTCCCGACAGCAGCCGGTCCACGCCCTCCTCGTCATGCAGGTCCGGCGGCACGACCGCGGCCAGGGCCTGCGGATCGTCCACCGAGTCCAGGACGTTGCCGATGAGGTCGTTGAGGGCCAGCGGCCCGCCCGCGTTCACCAGCTCGTGCGCGAGCAGCGAGCGCAGCGAGAACTTGTACGAGGCGTTGGCGACGTAGCCCGCGCGGTGGGCGGCGTCCTGCGTCGAGTCGTTGAAGAGCAGCGTTTTGCGCTCTTCCGGTGCCAGCGCGAGCTTCTGGCCTCCGGTGAACAGCTGTGTCACCGTCGCCGAGGCGAGTGCGGCGAGGGCGGTGCCCAGGAACCGGATGCCGTTGTCGCTGTTGCACGCCGGACACATGTCGTCCTTGGCGGCCTGGTCGGCGGTCTTCCGGTCCAGGACGGCCCGTGCGAACCAGGCGTCCTGCAGCCCGTCCGCGTCCTCGGCGACGGGCATGCGGTAGGTGCCCTGCGCCCCGTCCAGCACCACCACGGATTGCGGATCGATGCCGCCCGCCGGCTTGGGCGCAGCGCCCGTCAGAGCGCAGAGCGCCTCCCGGACCTCGGCCGGGGTGGCCGAGATGAAGTACCGCAGCCGTCGTTTGTCGCGTCCGATCCCGGCCTGCCAGATCTTCAGCGGGCTCATTTCGAGCTTCTGCGGATCGGTTTCCGGGGACAGCGCCGCCCAGCCCGAG
The DNA here is from genome assembly GCF_040296405.1 of Streptomyces sp. NPDC002133. Classification (NCBI taxonomy): domain Bacteria; kingdom Bacillati; phylum Actinomycetota; class Actinomycetes; order Kitasatosporales; family Streptomycetaceae; genus Streptomyces; species Streptomyces sp. NPDC002133. The sequence goes on from NZ_JBEOXF010000035.1 coordinate 77,948, forward strand.
CGGCCGCACGTACGGCAGTAGATCGCCGGCAGATGCGCCTGGGCAGGACGCTGGACGGTGTCGGATCCGGGCAGCGCTTCGGGCCGTCGGGAGTCCGATATCGGCCACTCCTCACTGTCGGCCGCGTCGTCGGCAGTCGGCGCCGCCGTGAGCGCCGCCCTGCGCGCCACGGCCCGCTCGTCCTCGTACCACCGGAACTCCGGCCGCGCACCGACCCCGCTCAGCACCCGCCCCACGGGCCGCACCCACAGATGCGCCTCGATGTGCAGCAGCGGACGCGGCCGGCTTTCGTCGGACTCCGGATCCCGCGCCGACGACAGCAACGCCACGAAGCGCGACAGCGCCTCCAGGGCGAGCCGCGGGTTCTCCCGTGCGGTGCGCGCCCAGGCGTACCCGAAGCGGGCCATGCGGTCACGCAGCCCCCACTCGTCCAGCGGCTCGCCGTTCAGCAGAGCGAGCACACCATGGGTGAAGTCGTGCTTCTTCAGCAGCCGCCCGATCTGGAACACATCCAGGCCGCGCCGCCCGAGCAGCCGCGCCGCCAGTGCGTCGAGGTCCAGCCGGTCGGGATCCGACTCCACGCCCGGTCCGCCGGAGACGTCGATGACCTCTTTGGGGCTCGGCGGCTCGGGCAGTTCGTAGTCCACCTCGCCGACGAACTGGTCGGCGGTGAGCCGTTCCTCACCGATCACCGACTCCGGACCGAACGGCACGCCGAACACCTGCTCGGCGACGGCGAGGATGCCACTCCCGTCCCCGCCGCCCTCACCGAGCGTCGCCGACGTGGCCACGGGGCAGATCGAGCCGAGCGGCCGCCCCGCCTCCGAGGCCCCCACCGCCGACGCGAGCCGCCGCAGCAGCATCGCCACGTCCGTGCCCTGCGCGCCGTCGTAGGTGTGGAACTCGTCCAGCACGACGTACGCGATGTCGGCGCCCTCCCACAGCGTCCGGTCCTCGGCCCGCTGCAGCAGCAGGTCCAGCATCTTGTAGTTGGTGATCAGCACGTCCGGCGGCGACTGCCGCATCTCCTCGCGCCGCGTCATCACCCGCCGGAAATCGGTGTCCGGCTTGTCCCCGATGTAGAGACCGGCGGTGACCTGCGCCAGCTCCGGCTGGGCGAGGTAGTCCCCGATACGCCCGGCCTGGTCGGTGGCGAGAGCGTTCATCGGATACAGCAGCACGGCCTTCACACCGCGCTTGCCGAGCGCCTTCTGCCGGCGGCAGTGGTCGAGCACGGGGATGAGGAACGACTCGGTCTTGCCCGACCCGGTGCCGGTCGTCACGAGCGTCGGCTCGGCTGCCCCCTTGTAGGTGCTCAGCCGCTCCCACGCCTTGGCCTGATGCCGCCACGGCGTGAACGACGGCTGCCACTCCAGCGCCGACTGCCACCCGTCGTCGGCGGGGTGGAACGGCGTCCTGATCCGCAGGTACGGCCCGCGGAAGATCCCGGTCTCCGGATCCCCGAGGAACCGCTCCAGGGCGAGCCGGGTGTCCTCGTCGGCCAGCGCGTACGTCGTCGTGAGGTACTGCGTCAGACTGCCGCGCAGCTGCGCGGCGGCCAGGGTGGGCTTCACGACGGGGCCTTTCGGACAAGTCGGACCAGGAAGAATCGTCGACCGACGGACGACGGTGAGGATCGCCGCCAAAATATCGTCTGCCACTGACAACGGCAGCAGTCGGGTCATAGGCGGTTTTTCCACGAGCCGTTCCGACGGCTTGAATCCCGCCGTCGAGGCCGTTCCGCCGACAGAGGACATGCCCTCGTGCCCGATGCCCCTTCCTCGTCCCGGATGCCCTGGCGTCCACCAACGAGGGAGACCCTCGTGGCTGGGGACGGACTTCAACCCCGCGAACGGGGCCGGGTGACTGCCCCGATCGCCACAGCGTCTTGTTCGGCCTCGTGCGTGATCGGCGGGTCACCCATGAGGGAGGTCATCTTGCGGCACGTACGAGTCTGGGTCAGCTGTCGGCACTGTGCGGAGGACCTTGGTGTGGCGTATCTGATCCCCTCAGTGCTGTCCATGTTGGGCACGGCAGCAGCGTGAGCGGGCCTGCGTCTGGTGCAATTGGGTATTCACCAGGCTGAAATTTCACCAGCGAAGTCGGTGTAGGAGCGGTTCGTGCCGCTCGGCCGGGCGGTGATCAGGCCGCCCTGCGCCGCCTCACGCATAATGCTCGGAGCATCAGACTCTCGATATGGAGGTTGCTTCAGAAGCCGCTTTAGGTGTTCCTTCGCATTGGGGATCCGCCCGAGATCACGTCGACACTCTTCCTCGGGAAGGTTCCATCCCGATCGCACCTTGGGGAAGGCTTTGGGAAATAGCATTAGCCAACCTTCGGTCTCTGATACCGCGAGAGCGAGAGCGGCCTTTGCCTCGGGTCCGAACGTCCGAACCAATTCGGCGGAGATCCTCCGGCGAACTTTGTCGTAATGTGCACTCTCGGCGCCGTCGAAGTCCACGTGTACAACGATGCCCGCCAAGCATGCGTGTTGCGTTGCGGCAGCAGCGTTGGCAAGTCGACGGAGGTCGTCTACGCGGGGCTGGAGAAATTTCTCCGCTTTGGCCAGATGGGTTTGCCTGGTTATGGGGACTATCTTCGGGCACGGTTTCGGGAGGAGGGCTCCGATGAGGTGTTTGAGAACTTCCCTGTCGTTGTTGCCCTCCCCGGCCACGACAATGATTGACTTGCGAGCGGGATTGACCTTTCCGACCTTCTTCACCATGCCGTCCCCCCGAGTGTGCCCGAGAACCACAGTTCGCCGATCGGCATTCCTTCCGACGCGTCGATCGCCGCAAGGATCTGGTCGGTACTGGTCGCCGGTATGCGGGACCGTCCGTGCTCGTCGCGCTCGCAGACCACGAACTCCTCAGGTCGCAACTGATCGACGAAGACTGGGGAGTGCGTGGTGACCAAGAACTGGGAGCGGTCACTTGCCTCTCGCAGTCGATGGCTCAACAGCTCTAGTGCATGGGGATGAATGCCGTGGTCGATCTCCTCGATGCAGGTCATTGCAGGCGAATGGGGGTCGTGGAACAGGGCGAGGAGGCACAGGAGCCGGACGGTACCGAAGGAGGCATCGGCCAGGCGAGTCGACCCGCGGAGACCGCGTTCGTGGATGGCCACCGTCACACGGTCTGGCCGGTGGGGTGTCGGCAGGATTTCGATGTCCTCGATGTGCGGCAGGACAGTCGTGATGTCCTCAAGGAACAGCTCCCATGCGTCTGCATCCTCTCGGAGTTCTTTGAGGAAGTCTGCGATGTTGGAGCCATCGTCCATCAGGTGGGCCGACTCGCCGATGGGTGCCGGTCTACGTGCGGCTCGCACATCGATGTCGAAGACCCGGATACTGCGAAGCAGGTCGGCGAGCGTTGACAGGCCGGCGTCCACGGGATGTCCGACAGGTAGTCCGGCACTCGAGTGAAGGGCGCTTTCCTGCGGCTGTACAGCGAATTTACTTGTGACCTGTTTTGGTCGCTGCGGGTATGTCACCGATGTTTTCGTCGACTTTAGATCCAGGACCGTAGAACTCCCGTCTGGCGCTCGGTGCTCGAGACGTTCTCGGCGTGAAAGGACGTAGTCGTTCGAACCCTTGCCTCGCCTGAGGCGGTACCGGAGCGTCAGCTCATAACTGTCTGGTTGTGATTCGGAGCCGTGTGGGCCCCAAACTCCTTTGACGCCCACACGCATGAGCGAAGTGAAGCGGTCCCCGCCCCGATAGGCGATTTCCGGATAGCCCCCGAGGCCCTTCAGGGTCGCCGTGATCCCGTGTTGAGTGACCAGGCCGAGGAACTCAAGTGCATGCAGCACGTTGGACTTGCCTGCCGCGTTGGGCCCGACCAGGACGGTGAGGGGGCCCAGCGGAAGCTCCACCCGAGTAAGGGTCCGATAGTTGTCCACCGACAGATGAAGCAGGCGACCGTTCAAGTGATGACCCATCAAAGTAGCAGTGAAAGGGCAGAGTTGGTGCACGGAGAGCCCATCACTTGTGCCCCCCGGTTCGACCCTGTGGCATAGGAGACACGTGGGTATCTGCCGCTGTCAAGTGCGCTCCGTTACTGGAATGGATCGCACTGTCATGGTGGAGGCATTGCCCTAACCACGGCCTTGGCGAGCTGGGAAGCCGGTCGTCACCGCCCCAGCCGCAGCTGGAGCGGTGATGGCGGAGGGAGTAGCGGTCGGTTACGGGGGCCGGCTACGCGAGCCCGAGCGGTCAGGCCCACGCCTCAAGATCACCGACGAAGTCGGCATATGAGCGGTTCGTGCCCTGGGGGGAGGGGATCAGACCGTTCTCGAGGGCCTTGCGCGCGACGAGAGGGCCGTCGCTTTCCCGGAAGGTCGGTGTGCCGAGCCCGTGCTTGAGCTTTTCCTTGGGCTCGTTGATGCGGCCTGTGTCCTTTCCGCGTAGCTGGGCGGGAACCTTCCACTTCGGGCGCACATGTGGGAAGGCCTCTGGAAACAGGAGTAGCCACCCCTCGGATTCCCATGCGGCAAGTGCAAGTGCCGTGTGGAACGCGCCGCACTGACGGTCGAGTTCGTCTGTGAGTGCCCTGCGGATCTTGTCGTACTGCGAGTCGGTAAAGCCGTCCAGGTCCTCATGGACGGCGAACCCGTACAGCTGCGCCTTCTGCTGAAGAGCCTTGGCGCGCGCCTTGCCGAGGAGCACCTTCACCGCACTGGCGAGATCGGGGCCGGACTTCTTGCGTAGTCGCACAGGATCATTGATACGGACCAGCTTGGCCGTCGTGTCGACGTCAGGTCGGTGCGCGCGTATCAGCGCGGCAAGGATCTCGCAGTCGTTCTGGTCCTCGCCGGCGAGGACGATCAATCCCCGCTCCCGTGAATCCGGTCGCGGGCCGTTGGCCCTACCTCGGGGGCTCACAGCTCACCTCCGGTGAGGTCGCCGCCGAGCACGCCTGAGAACCACAGCTCCCCGAGAGGTTGGTCGCCTGATTCCTCGACGATGTCCCTCACTTCCTGAACCGTTAGCGCCGGGATGATCGAGGCACCGTCCTCGTCCCGGTCGCAGACGACGAACTCCTCGGGGCGGAGCCGGTCCACGAGAGCGGGCGAGTGTGTGGCGACGATGAACTGCGTTCGCTCGGCGGCCTCGCGCAGTCGCTGCACGACGAGCTCCAGTGCTTGTGGGTGCAGCCCGTGGTCGATCTCCTCGACACAGGTGAAGGCTGGAGGGTTGGGGTCGTAGAACAGAGCGAGCAGGCCCAACAGGCGGACCGTACCGTAGGAAGCGTCGGCCAGAGGTGTCAGGCGGCGCAGGCCGTATTCCCGCAGGACCACCGTCAGTTGGTCGGTGGAACCGCCGACCTCCTCGAATTCGATGTTCTCCAGTTGGGGCAGCACGGTACGGGCGTCCGTGACAAGGCTCTCCCAGACGTCGTCCTGCGTGCTGAGGTGGATAAGGAAAGCGGCCAGGTTCTCGGCGTGGGGTGACAGGGTGACGAAGTCCGAGCCGCGCAGGCGCGTCGGCAGCCTTGCCGCAGCGACATCGACGTCGAACACACGGAAGGTGGAGAGCCGGTCGGCGACTCTGGTGACTTCGTCGCCGCCGTCTGAGGGCCCCAGCCGGGGCAACGTGGACAGGCCACTGCTCAGCCGCCGGATGCCGAAGCTGCCGCTGTCCTTCTCCTCGCCGGCGCGCCTGTCGACCACCCGAGCCTGCTCACCGGAGATCGTGATGCGCCGTCCGCGCCCCTGGGTCCGCTTGAACTGGAAGCTCTCCTCACGGGAGAGGCTGTACGCGTCCCGATTTCCGCCCCGGTGGGACGGCAGCGACCGTCGTCTGATGGCGAGGCTGTATTCGTCCGGGGCATTGAGCGTGGCATTGCTCGTCCAGGTGGCCTTGAGCTGGATCCGCATGGACGTCGGCGGCTTCGATCCACCCCAGAACGCGACCTCGTCGAACCCGCCGCGTGTGTCCAGCGCGGGCTGGAGATCGGTACGGATGATGTCGGCGAGGAAGTCGAAGACCTTCAGCACATTGGACTTGCCGACTCCGTTCGGTCCGACGAGTACGGTCAGAGGGCCGAGGGGAACAGTGACATCGCGGAGGCTGCGAAAGTTCTCGACGTGCAGTTCGAGGAGGCGGCCGGACATGGGATGAACCTATCGGGTGAGTGATCGTGGCGAAGGTCAATGCGCGAAGAGTGCTGCCCCCAAAGCAGCCCGTTCTGATGAGGCATCACCCGGAGGGGCGATGAGAACGGAGTCCATTGTGGCTCAGAGTTCCATGCGGAGCAGCGTAGTCCGCACCGGAACCTGTCAAGGCGATCAAGGCAGGTAGATCGTTCTAACGCTGTGCCGGGATCAGTGGGCCGTCTGGTGCCGGCTTGTTGATCCAGGCCGCTGCGGGGACCTTCGGGGGCTCCGGTGGCTTGCGGACGAAGCGTTCGGGGTGCTTCGCGTAG
>NZ_JBEOXF010000036.1:0-38262 GCF_040296405.1 Streptomyces sp. NPDC002133
CCCCGGGCGGGGCCGGCGCCCCCCCCGCCCCCCGCCCCCCCCCCCCGGCCCCCCCCCCCCCCGGGGGCCCGGGGGGGGGGGGGGGGCCCCGCCCCCCCCCCCGCGACCGGATCGAGGTCCAGGCCGTCGGCTCGGTCGGCACCGACCGCAGCGCGCCGATGACCAGAGATTCGATCTTCCGCATCGCCTCGGTCACCAAGCCGATCACCGCCGCAGCGCTCATGATGCTGATCGACGACGGCCGGATCGCGCTGGACGATCCGGTCGGGCAATGGCTACCGGAGCTGGCCTCACCGAGCGTCGTCCGTACGCCGACCGGCCCCGTCGACGACGTGGTCCCGGCGGCGCGGCCCATCACCGTGCTCGATCTGCTCACCTCCCGCGCCGGGTACGGCTTCCCCTCCGACTTCTCGCTCCCGGCCGTCGCGCCGCTGTTCGGCGAGCTGAAGCAGGGACCTCCACAGCCCCGGCTCGTACCGCCGCCCGACGAGTGGATGGCACGACTCTCCCGCATCCCGCTGCTGCACCAGCCGGGCGATGCCTGGCTGTACAACACCACATCCGACATCCAGGGTGTGCTGATCGCCAGGGTCGCCGGCCGTCCCCTGCCCGACTTCCTCACGGAACGGATCTTCGAGCCACTCGGCATGGCCGACACCGCATTCGCCGTACCGGCCGACAAGCTCGACCGGCTCACCAGCTACTACCGGACCGATCCGACAGCTGGCCTCGAACTCGTCGACGCCCCCGACGGCCAGTGGAGCGAGCCCCCCGCCTTCCCGTCCGGTGCCGGCGGCCTGGTCTCCACCGTCGACGACTGCTTCGCCTTCTACGGGATGCTGCTCGCCGGCGGGACCGTGGCCGGCCGCCGCCTGCTCACCCCCGGGTCCGTACGCCGGATGACGACCGACCACCTGACCCCAGCCCAGCGCAAGGCGAGCGGCCTGTTCCTCGAGGGCATGGGCTGGGGCTTCGGCGGCTCGGTCGACGTCGAACCCCTCGAGCCCTGGAACGTCCCAGGCCGCTACGGCTGGGTCGGCGGCACCGGCACGGCCGCGTACCTCACCCCGTCGACGGGCGCGCTCACGATCGTACTCAGCCAACTGGAGATGGCTGGACCGAGCTTCCCGGCGCTGATGCGGGACGTCTGGGGGTACGCGGCGGGGGCATGAGTCGAGGCGTGATGCCTGGCCGCTGGGGCCCGGACCGCCAGTGCCGGTTGCCCCTTTCGGATACGTTCCCGCGATGGCTGACGACTGGCGCGCGGACCGGATCGGCAGTGCACTGCGCGGTGAGAACTTTGCGGTGCGCAGACGCCTGGATGCGGGTTTCGCGGTCATCGGGGACGTCCAGTTCTTGCCGGGCTGCACGGTGCTCCTCGTGGAGCCGGGTGTGAAAAGCCCTGTCCGACCTGCCGAGGGCCAAGCGAGCTGTCTTCCTGTCCGACATGCACCGCCTCGGCGAGGCCGTCGAGCGTGCCTGCCGCAGGCTGGATCCCGCGTTCCAGCAAGTGAATCTGGAGATCCTCGGCAACAGGGACGCATTCCCGCATACGCACGTGTGGCCGCGGTTCGACGGGGAGCCCGCCGACTTGGTGGGCAGGCCGGTGTAGCTCTGTCCGCACGGCAGATGGAGCGAGGAGCAATTCGCTCTCGGGCCGGAGCACGACGTGCTGCGAGAGGCGATCGGCGGCGAACTGGACCAGGGCTTCGGCGTAGTCGGGTGGCGTCCGGTTTGTGCTCGAGCGAGGCCGACTTCGACAAGATCAAAACGGTTCGCGCAACCGCCATGCCATGGGAGGGGGCGGCGGCGTCCCGTCACGGTGCGAACCCGCCGCCTCAGCTCTTGCTTCACCTATCGAAATTCGATAGGTTCCCATCGTAACTCGATGGAAGGATGGGTCGTGGGGAAGCTGACAGTGCATGCGCTGCGCGCCGTGCTCGTGGTGGTGCTCGCCGGCACCGTGTTCGTACAGGCATTGATGGTGTGGGCGTTGGCCACCGACCCGGAGGACGGGTCACTCCCGCTGACCCCGCTGCGCGTGATCACGATCCTGGGCATGGCCTCGGCCCAGGTCGCCCTGGTCTGCGTATGGCGGCTGGTGACGATGGTGCGACGCGGAACCGTGTTCTCCGACACCGCCTTCCGGTACGTGGACGTCGTGATCGGCGCGATCGTGGCGGCTGCCCTCGTGTGGTTCGCAGTCACGGCCCTCAATGCGCCGGGCCAGCGCGACGACCCGGGCGTCACCGTCATCATGGGCGGGGTTGGCGTGGCCATCCTGGGGGTCGCGCTCATCGTGCTCGTGCTGCGGATGCTGCTCGCCCAGGCCGTCGCGCGCGACGTCGAAGCGGCGCAGATGCAGGCTGAGTTGGACGAGGTGATCTGATGCCGATCGCCGTCGACATCGACGTGATGCTGGCCAGGCGGAAGATGTCCGTGGGCGAGCTCGCGGACCGCGTAGGGATCACGCCCGCCAACCTGGCGGTGCTCAAGAACGGCCGCGCCAAGGCGGTGCGCTTCGCGACGCTCGCGGCGCTCTGCGAGGTGCTCAAGTGCCAGCCGGGCGACCTGCTGCGCTGGGAGGCCGAGGACGCCGCCGGCGAATGACGTGCCCCAGGGCGGACGTGAAAGCGCCTGGCACCACCGGACCCGTGACACGGCACGTGGACCGCATGGACGTGAATCGCCGATCACCCGCAGCACCGTCCCGACACTGTTGGGCAGATTCCGGTTGACCTGCACCGCACCGTCCCTGTCGACGATCGCGACCTGCGAACGTGCCCCCACCGCAAGCCCCGTCCTCCCAGCGCGGAAGGGCGGGGTTCGTCGTTGGGCGGGCAGCCAGGGCTTCGACATAGCCGCTTGATGCCCGATCATGACGAACTGTCAGTTCGACGGGGTTCCGGGAACGTGACAGCCACGGGCTTCCAAGATCATGGAGTTCTCGACGCCCCGTGATCCGAGTGGAGGACCTGCACCTGCCGACGCATCACCGCCGATCCCGCGTGCCTTTGACCAACTCCGCGAGCATCCCGGGGCCGTGCCCGAGGGGACTTCGGGCCTGCTGCAGCGACTGGCCGAGGTGCCCGGACCCTCGCGACCCGCGCGGCGTACGACACGCTCTGGTCGTCGTGCTCGCGCTGACCGCGTGCGCGGTTCTGGCTGGAGCGATCTCGCTGCTGGTGGTGGGTGAGTGGATCACCGACGCCCCGCCGTCCGTCCTGGAGCGCCTTGGCGTACGGCCCGATCCGCTGTCCCCGAAGCGGTGCCTGCCGGCGGAGGCGACGGTGCGGCGGCTGCTGGGCCGCATCGACGGCGACGCGTTGGACCGGGCGGTGAGCCGTCGGCTGGCCGACCGGCGCGCTGGGGCCGACGGTCAGCTGCACGCAGTGGCGGTCGACGGCAAGACCCTGCGCGGAGCGGCCAGGGTCACGGGCCGCAAGATTCATCTGCTCGCCACCTGTGACCACCTCTCCGGCCTGGCCCTGGCCCAACTCGACGTAGGCGAGAAGACCAACGAGATCACCTGCTTCCAGCCTCTGCTGGAGACCCTCGCCGACCTGGCGGGCGTGGTCGTGACCAGCGACGCCATGCACACCCAGCGCGAGCACGCCAGCTACCTGCTCAGCCGAGGCTGACCTGCCTCAGCCCACGTCACTCGATCTAGGATCAGAGCGTGAAGCTGGAGGAGGCTGGCAAGCGTGGAAGAGGAGTTGGCAGTACAGCTACGGCAGCTGCGCGATCTGACCGGGCGGAGTCTGCGGGAGCTGGCACGTGACGTCCACGGCAGCAGTTCCTCGCTGTCGCGCTACTTCTCCGGCCAGGCCGTTCCCCCCTGGCCGATGGTGGTTGCGCTGTGCAAGGCGGCCGGTCGAGACCCGAGGCCGATGCGGGAGGTCTGGGAGCGGGCCAAGGACAAGCCACAGACGTACGCCGCCGCCCCTGCGCCGGTGCGCAACGACCTGCCGCACGACATCACCGCCTTCACCGGGCGCCGCGCGGAACTGGCCGCCCTGCTCGGCGCCGCGCGGAGCACGACGATGGTGGCGATCGACGGCATGGGCGGGGTGGGCAAGACCGCGCTGGCCGTACACGGCGCGCATCTGCTGACCGCCGACTTCCCCGGCGGCCAGCTCTATCTGGACCTGCACGGGTTCACTCCGGGCCGGGAGCCGGTGGAGCCTGTGGAGGCGCTGCGGGTGCTGCTGGCCGCGCTCGGGTTGCCGCCCGGCAGGATGCCCGACGGCCTTGCCGAGCGGGCGGCGCTGTGGCGGTCGGAGCTGGCGGCGCGGCGCGCGATCGTGCTGCTGGACAACGCCGCCGACGCCGGTCACGTGCGCGATCTGCTCCCCGGCGCCGGCCAGAGCTTCGTGGTGATCACCAGCCGTCGGCGGATGGTGGAGCTGGACGGCGTCCGGCCGATCTCGCTGGATGTCCTGCCGGCCCAGGAGGCGGCGGAGCTGTTCGTCCAATCCGCGGGCGGGGCCCGGCCTGGTGATGTCGGCGAGGTGCTGCGCCGCTGCGGGAACCTGCCGCTGGCCATCCGGGTGGCAGCCGCGCGTCTGCGGCACCGGCCCGCGTGGACGCTCGACACCCTGGTGGAACGGCTGCGCGAGGGCGAGCTGGCGGTGTCGGACGTGTTCGAGATGTCACTGCGGCAGCTCGACCCCGCCCAGCGGCGGATGTTCCGGCTGCTGGGCCTGGCTTCGGGCACTGACATCTGCGTGTACGGCGCCGCCGCGCTGGCCGGCATCCCGTTGAGCAACGCCCGGGGGTTGCTGGAGGAGTTGGTCGACGCGCATCTGATCCAGGAACCGACGGCGCACCGCTACCGGCTCCACGATCTGCTGCGGCAGGCGGCTCGCGCCGACGACGCCGAGCCGGACGGGGTGGAGGCGATCGCCAGGCTGGCCGATTACTACCTGAGCGGCCTGCTGGCAGCGGACCGGGCACTGCTGCACGAGACCGCACCGCTGCCGCTCACGATCACCTATCCGCCGGAATTCGTCCCGGAGATGGATAGCACGGCGGACGCACTCGCCTGGCTGGATCTCGAATGGCCCAACATCGAGGCGGTGTTCGCCCTGGCCGCCGAGATGCGGCTGGAGACCTCCGTGATCGGGCTCGCGCAGACCGCCGACGTCTACTTCATGCGGCGCGGTGGTCTCGGTCGCTGGGAGCACATGATCGACGCCGCGCTGTCCACCGCGGAACGCCTGGACGACCGCCGGTCGCTGATCTGGTTGCGATACCACCGCGGTCTCGCCCGGCAGCGCGGCGGCCGGCCGGCCGAAGCCCTGCCGGAATTCGAGGCGGTGCGGGCGTTGATGGCGGAAGTCGGCGATGTCTACGTCGAGTTCGAGGTGCTGGCACAGCTGTCGGAGCTACGCATGAAGGCTGGCGACTTCGAAGGCGCCATCGACCTGCTGCGCCAGGGCGCCGTGATCTTGCCGGAAGGGGAGGACTTCGATGTCTACCGGGTACTGACAAAGGCCCGCACGGGCATGGCACTGGTCCGGCTCGCACGCTACGAGCAGGCGCGGGAGTCCGCTCTGTCGGTGATCCAGACAACTCGCGCGCGCGGCGACCTGCAACTCGAACGCATGTGCCTGGACGTGCTGGCCTCCGCCGCTCTCGGGCTCGGCGACGCCCAATCCGCGCTGGAACTGTCCCAGCAGGCGGTGGCGCACAGCCGGGCGACCGGTCACCAGATCTTCGAAGCGGTCAGCCTGACCGACGCCGCCGTGGCCACCCGGCACCTCGGCCGACTCGCGGAGGCGCTGACCCTGCACGAAGAGGCGCACCGGATCACCGAGGCGACCGGGGAGCAGCAGTACGCCATCGGCGTGCTGATCTCGTACGGCGAGACGTGCCGACTCGCCGGTGACCCCGTCGTGGCGCAGCGGCACCTCCGCAGCGCTCTCGACCTTGCCATCGCGCTCGACATGCCCGCTTTCGCCGACGAAGCCCGCCGGAACCTCCACCTGCTGGGGGACAGCGAGCACGTCACCTGACCCAGGCGTATTGAGCCTGCCTGGGGTGTCCCGTCCCGTCCCGGGACACCCGCGCAACGCCGGTCCGATGGAGTATCGACGCAGGTCAGCCGGGTATCGGTGAAGGGTCCCGCCGTCCCGTGAGACGTGGCATGGCTTGTCCCGGGGCTGACCGGCGGGCGAGGCTCCTCGCCATGCACACCACGTCTCCCCTGCTGGCCGAGCTGGACGCGCTGCCCGCCCGGTGGGAAGTGAAAGGGACACTCGCCGCGCCCGTAACGGCGGTCGCCGCGCTGCTGCTCGCCGTCGCCGAGGGGCGGGTGGGCGATGACAACCTGCTGGTACTGGCCAGGGCTTCGACGGCACGGCAGGGTGCGATGACCGTCGTGGCCGGGTCCGCCGTGGGCGCCTACCGCGCCGAACTCGCCGGGCCGGTGGAGCCGGTGGACATCCAGGTGGACCGGGCCCGGTCCCGGATGGCGGTGCGGAGCTGGTACGCAGGAGTGCACGCCGTCACCGCCTGCCCCGCAGGCACTCGGGTGACCCATCGCGTCCACCGGGTTCTCCCCGACCATCCGGGGTTCGCGGCCGGGATCGCCGAGATCGGCCTGCGGGCCCGCATGTCACGCGATCTGCGGCACGTGCTGGGGGTGATCTCCGACCGGCTCGGCTGCTGACAGTCCGCTTCCCCCTCAAGACCGGGACGCCCGAGTGGGAGATCCCGTCCGTTCGATCAAAGGAGCACACAATCATGTCCCTCGCCCTCGCCGACCAGCCCGGCGGCTTCTCCAAAACAGGGCTGCAAAGAGTGCGCGACGTGCTGGCACGGCATGTCGATTCCGGAAAGATCCCCGGGGTCGTCGCGCTGTTCAGCAGGGGCGACGAGACACACGTCGAAGAGCTCGGGACGATGCGCCGGGACGGTGGCGAGCCGATGCGCCGGGACACGATCTTCCGGATGGCCTCGACGTCCAAACCGGCCTCGGTCGCGGCGGCGATGGTCCTGCTCGACGAGTGCCGGCTGCGCCTGGACGACCCGGTGCAGGAGTGGCTGCCCGAACTCGCCGAACGGCAGGTGCTGAAGCGGATCGACGGCCCGCTGGACGACACCGTGCCGGCGCGGCGGCCGATCACCGTACGGGACGTGCTGACCTCCACATTCGGACTCGGCATGGATATGACGTCGATCGGCACTCCGGTCATGAACGCGGTCTTCGAGCAAGGGCTCACGCCCAATCTGCCGACGCCGATGCCCGAGCCGGACGAGTGGATCCGCCGCCTGGGCGAGCTGCCGCTGATGCACCAGCCCGGCGAGCGCTGGCAGTACCACATCGCCAGCGACCTGCTCGGCGTGCTCGTCGCCCGGGTCACCGGCCAGTCGTTCGAGGACTTCCTGTGCGAGCGCATCTTCAACCCGCTGGGCATGAAGGACACCGGTTTCCACGTGCCCGCCGACCAGATCCACCGGCTGCCGCCGCTGTATGCCCCCGACCCGCAGACAGGCGAGTTTGTCGTGTGGGACGAGGCCGAAGAGGGGCGCCACAGCACCCCTCCGGCCTTCCAGGGCGGTGGCGGCGGCCTGAACTCCACCGTGGACGACTACCACGCCTACTTCCGGATGCTGCTGCGCGGCGGCATGCACGGCAGCGAACGGATCCTGTCCCGGGCCGCCGTCGAGCTGATGACCACGAACCGCCTGACACCCGAACAACGAGCCATTCGCCAGGAGTTGGCCACCGACAACGTGCACATCTCCTTCGGCCAGGGCCAGCACGGCGGCTGGGGCTTCGGGATGGCCGTGCGCACCTATCGCGGCGATTACGCGCCCATCGGCCAGTTCGGCTGGGACGGCGGAAGCGGCACCTCGACCTACGCCGACCCGGTCAACAACCTCACCGGCATCCTGCTCACCCAGGTCGGAGCGTCCGTCCCGAACCCGGTACACCTCATGCACGACTTCTGGACCACGCTCTACCAGGCCATCGACTGACACCGAGCCCACCGAGGGTGAGATCCCCTCGGTGGGCACCCCGACCCGATCGACCAGCCCCCTTTCGTTCCAAGGAGCACACAGCCATGTCCCTCACCCTCACCGACCAGGACAAGACCACTTTGCGCAGTGCCGCGTACGGCGCCGTCACGCTGCTGGCCGCCGCGGACGCCGCCGGCTCGCCCCACAAGGTCGCCACCCACGGCAGCATCGCCCTGGCCTCTGCGACCGGTCCGGTCGGGCACCTGCTCGCCGAGAAGTCCAAGGTCGGAAACCTGAATGGCAAGTCCGTGGCGGAACTCGCCGACCAGGTGCTGCCGTCCCTGACCGCGGCGGTGAGCCTGTTGCAGCAGCAGGATCCGCCAGAGGCGGACAACTTCCGCAGCATCGTCCGCGTCGCCCTCGAAGCAGCCACCCGAGCCCACAAGGGCGAGCCCAGCCCCACCACGGCCGAGATAACCCGCAAGATCTTCGAAGCCCTCGACGTCAGGCGGGCATGACAAGGGTCTGTACGGTACTTGGTTTATCGGCGGTATCCGGGGAGGCCCCCGATGGCCGATCACCAAGCGAGCCACGCGACTTACCCGAGGACCTGAGCCTACCGAGGTCGTGCTGCACGACCAGCTCGACACTCAGTTGGTCCGTCGGCTGACCGACCGCGTCCGCTCCGAAGGCCTGTCGTTGACCGGGGCCGACGGGCTGCGGCGGCAACTGGCCGAGCTGGTACCGAAGTCGGCCCTGGAGGGCGAGGTAGAGGGCGAGCTGGACGGCTCAGGGCGTCCGCTTGGTCTCGTGCTTCCGTGCCAGTGAGGCGTTACGACCCCTCGGTTCCGAGGTTTCCGGCCTTGATGGTGGCCCGCAGGGTGGTGCAGGCGTCAGCCACACGCTCGATGATGTGCAACGCGGGGTCACGCGGCCTGACGGTAGCTTGCCGCCGGTCCTGCGATGCGGGCACCGAAGGGGACGGACGTTGAGCGCGCCGACGACGTGCTTGGCAAGCAGCCGGTGCTGCGGTCGCCGGGGTCTCAGTCGGGAGTGGCGAGGATCGGCTCGATGGTGTGTCGTCGTCTGTACACGGTGTCTCGCAATCGCCTACCGGCGGGCGCTCTTGGCGCCGGAGCGGGGGCGTAGCGCCATGAGGCTCCACCCTGCGGCCGCCGCCAGCGCGACGGCGGCCATCAGGGCCAGCATGGGCCACTCGGGGCGCCAGCCAAGCGACAGCCGGGTTCCGAGCCAGGTGACGCCGGAGGCGATCGTCTCCGGTGCGTGGACCGGCACTCTGGCGGCGGCAGCCCGCAGCACGGCGGCCGCGGCGAGACCGATCGCGGTCCAGGCGGCCAGATAGGGCAGGAGAGGGCCAGGGGCGGCGCTGGGCAGGCCGTACTCCTCGGGACCGATGCGGAACAGGCCAGTCCACCAACCGAGTCCGACACCGAGAGCGGTGACAGCCACCACCCACACGGCATGACGCCAGAGCGGACCGGGCCTGATCTCTTCCGAGTCGTCAGGGGTGTCGTATGCGGTCGGGCCGAGGTCGTCGATCATGTCCGGAAGGACGCCGCCGGGGCGCTCCGGGTTGCCTGCCCCGCGGGGGGCGGACGGCGGGACGGGCTCACCGGCCAGACCTCGGCGCGGAGGAATCCGGGGTTGTGCATCCCGAACGCCATCAGGGTCGGTACAGGCAACACCGGGATGGGGGCCAGGTGCTCATTCACCTCGGAGAGCGCTCGGACTGTCTTGTTGCCGAGCCATGGCAGGGGATTCGGGCTGGTGTTCTGAGCCGGCCTGCTCGTTGAGCTTTCCGAAGGGCACGTGCACGCTCGGCGTCGTCTGCGAGGTGCTCGCCAGGTGCCCTTGCTGGTCGTCGAAGAAGATGTGCGGCTTGAGGACTTTCATGATCTCGCCCTTGTTGATCCCGCCGAGGAAGAACGCGTCGTTGACCGTCACCCCCCACCGCTTCAGGCTCATCACTGCCCGCTCGTGCGCGGGGGCGGCGCGCGCAGTGACGAGGGAAACATGGAGACGGATCCGGTAGTCGGCGTTCATCTGGCGTTCCGTCTCCTCTCGCCGCTGGATTCGGTTGATGTTGGCCAGAAACTCCTTCAACGGCCCCGCGTCGTGCGGGACGGCGGCGTTCGTCACCTCGTGGGTGCGGAATTCCTCCATCCCGCCTGTCTGATACACCTGCTCCGATGCGTCGGTGGCCAGGACCCCGTCGAAGTCGAAGGAGATCCGCAGGTCGCGGTCCTCAGTGTCGTCCTCATGCGGCGCGCCCAGGACGTGGCCTGCGGGCAATCCCGCCAGGACAGCCTCGCGAACATCACGCTCGTTCGCCGACAGGAACAGCGACATGTTGAGTGCCGGCATGAATTTGTGCGGCGACCGGCCCTGCATGAAAACGGCCCGGCTTATCGACAGACCGTGCGCCTGTATGGACCTCATGACGCGAAGTCCGGTGTCGGGGTCGTTACGGGACAAAACGATGACCTCGACCAGAGGGTCACCCTCCTTGCCCAGGTCGTTCAGCGACAACAGTCGGCGGATGAACGGGAACGCGACGCCGGGACGGAGCGTTTCGTCCAGATGCTCTTCCTGGTAGGCGCGGTAGCTCTCTTCGCCCTGCTCCCGGAACACGGCGTCCGACTCCGTCAGGTCGAAAAGAGCGCTGGAGGCGATTCCGATGACAAGCCGGTCCGCTAGCTCGTAGACGGCCACAGCAACCCCTTTGATCAGACCATTCGCGTCCTCCCCATCATCGCGCCGGCCAGCCAGTCTGCTGGTCCCCTCGCGCCTTCATGTACGTGCTCTGCGGGTGGTGTTCTGCCAGCAGGCGCCCGTGAGCGTCTCGACCGCGGGCGCAGCGGATGGCGGCTGGCCGCCCCGATCGGAGACGCTGATGGTCCCTCGTCTCACTCGGCGCGCCGTCCGACACGCAGGACGCTCAGATAACGGCGTGATGCTCGGTCGCCCATCCGCGTGCGGATGCGCTCGGCGATGGCGTCGAGCAGGGGCTCACGGGCGTCGCCGTCGAGCCTTCGATAGAGCGACGTCGAGCGAAGGAGATCGGCAAAGCCGTCCCCGTTCAACCACTGAACGGTCGGATACCAGCGCACGATCGTTGGGCCGAACAATCCTCCGGGATCGTCGACCAGGCCCCAACCCTCCTCGGTGGTGCGTACCTCGTCCTCCAGCGGTGGATGACCCCAACCGGGGTTCCCGGGACAGAACCGCTCGTGGAGATCGGCGGTCTCGGCGTAGACCTCCGGCTCTCCCGGCCTGCGGACAACGACGTTGCCGAGCAGCGCCATCCAACCTCCGGGGTAGAGCACGTCGTACGCTCGCTGCCAGCCAATCGACGGATCGACCCAGTGCCACGACGACGCAGCCACGAGGGCATCGAAGCGCCGGCCGCGGTCGTCCCACTCCTCAAACGGCGACGTCTCGACTTCGACGTTGCGGAAGGTGGCGATCCGTTGGCGAGCGAGTGCGGCCATCCCTGCGCCCGGCTCGACGGCCGTCACCGAGCAGCCGAGCGCTGCCAGCGAGCGCGTCGCCTGACCGGTACCGCAGCCCACCTCCAACACCGAAGACCTTTCGTCCATGCCGGTGATGGCGCCAAGTTCCGCGAACAGTTCGTCGGGGTATCCCGGGCGGACCCGGTCGTAGAGCTCCGGCACCTCGTTGAACACTCGGCCGAGGTCGTGTCGATTCGGGGGCATCTTCGGATCGTCGGTCACGAACGCAAGCTATGGGCCCGTCCACGGAGACACCACTGGTTTCCCGGCAGCCGCTGACGCGCTGCCTCCGATGGTTCAGAGAAGCTTGTGTCAGATGCTCACTCCTTCGACCAGATCCGGCCCAGCGGGCACGACTTGCCGACATCCGCGACAACCTGCTCGCCCGCATCGCCGAGGCCGAACGCGAAGGCTGGCTCGGCGAGGTCGAAGGACTAACGACTGGGTCGGCGATTGAGATTGGGGCGTGCTCGCTTGGCGCTTCGACTGGTGGGTGATCAGCAGGCGGCCTGCCGGGCGAGCACCAGTTCGGTGCTGTGTGCGGGCCGGGTGGCTCGGCGAGCAGCGCGGTCGGAGACCAGGCCGGCGATGGCGCGGTGGGTTTCGGCGTAGGCGTCGCGGCGTTCGGTGTAGCGCTGCAGCGGCCGCCACTGGCGCATCTCGGCGTTGGCATGCTCGACGACGATGCGGCGAGAGGACTGGCGACGGCGCATCTCGCGCCAGGCCCGCCTCTCGCCCTCCGGCGCGTCGTCCTTGGGCTTCTTCGGCGGGGCGCTGACCTGGTCGGGAACTCGTTGGCCAGGCCACGGTAGCCCTCGTCGACCTCGGCATTCACCGTCGGGTGCAGGTGGAACTGCTCGGCGATGCCCTCGGTGCGCACTGCGGACTGGTCGTGCATGCGCCCTGGCCGGTCGGCCCCGTTCCACAGGGTGCGGCCCTGGCTGTCGCTGATGGTGGTGGTCTTGATGGTGTTCTGCTTCTTCTTGCCGGAGACGAAAGCGCGGCGCCCGGGCCGGTGCGCTGCCGGGCGGCGGACTTGGGTTTTCATGCCGTCGATGCGCAGGGTGACGCCTTCGGCCTCGGCGTAGGCGAACACGTCGGCCAGGGTGTGCAGCCGCAACCCGGGCCGGTCGGGGACGGCGAAGCCGCGCCGGGCGAGCAAGGGGCGGATCTCGCCGATCGCCTCGCTGACCGTGGAGCGGCCCACGCCGTACAGCTCGGCCAGCGCGGCATGCGGCAGATGCGTCCGCAGGTGAACCAGGGTGAGCACGACCCGGTCGGTGAAGACCAGCTCCTGCTTGGGCCCGGCACCCGCCGCTCTCAGCCGCTCATGGCCACGCCGCTCGTGCAGCTCCGCTTCGCGCAGAGCGCACCACGGCTCGGCCAACTCCTCGATCAAATCGCCGAGATGTTGGCGGGAGATGCCGGTGAAGGCAGGGTGGGACAAGGCCGCGCGGGCCCACTTCTTGGTCACACCTGAAGAACCCGCGCGGCCGTCTTCACGTCACGATGTGACTATGCGCTCCAGTTGGCCCTTTAGCGCTTGAGTTGGCCCCGCTGAGCGTCGGAGTTGGCCCGCCGGATGGCGGACATGTATCTGACCTGGGGCTTCGTAGAAAGGGGTACGAGTCAGCGCTCGCAACGTAGGAAGTCGCGGGCGCCGCGCAGCGTGGTACGCAACGTGCGTTGCGTCCGAGTGCTGTCCAAGCGGACATCCAGCGCCCCCGGAGAACCGGTGTCGGCGCGGCGGCCGGCGGTCAGCATGGAGGCGTCCAATCCATCGCGGTCGGCGATCAGGACACCGAGCTCATGACGGCTGACTGCATCTGTCCCTGCAAGGTGGCACACGCCTGCGTGATCGGAGGCGGTCAGCTCAAGAATGGCCCGGGCGAGGTCGGCGACATGAACGGGGCACCGGATGTTATCGGTGAACAGCACGCCATTTCGTCGCCCGGTGGCCAGATCGTGGATGAATGTCTCGTGCACGGAGCCACCGCCGCCGATGATCAGCGAGGTGCGAGCGATGACGGCGGCCGGGGCGAACAGGCGGATCGCCGTTTCAGCCGCAGCCTTCGCAGCCCCGTATGGGGTGATCGGATCCGGCATGGCGGATTCGTCGTAGCGGACGTCGGCGCCGGAGAAGACGGCGTCACTGGACACATGCACCAACCGGGATCCGCGCTGAATGGCAGCCATCGCCAGGCAGATCGCGCCGTCGGCCGTGGTTGCCCAGTCGGCCTTGCGATACGCCGCATTGATGACAACGTCCGGCTGGGTCTCCCCGAGCGCCGGTGTGATCTCGTCACTGCGACATAGGTCCATGGGCAGCCAGTGGATCCCGGGGATGTCGCTGGGGCGGGTCGCGAAGGTCGCCGTCACGGCGTGCCCGGTTGCCAATGCCTGCTGAGCCAACTCGCGGCCCAGAAAACCACTGCCGCCTACGATCAGGATGTTCATGATCCGCCACGTTAGGCCCCGCGTTTCGTCACGTCATCCGGCTACCGGGCATGCTCCGACGCTCAGCGGGACCACATCAAGCGCTGAAGGGCCAACTGAAGCGCTCGGCCACACACGACCGGACCGCGCTCAGTTATCGCCGACCAAGTCGGAAGGGCCAGCCTCGCTGGGGCAGAAGAAGAGATCGCCCAGCTCGATGTCCGCCAGGAGCACAGGTCATCGAAGGTGTTGCTCGGAGTCTCCTCGTTCGACCAAATCGGAGCTCGAACGGCGGTGAGCCCTGATCACGAACCGACGCCTGGAGCCTGACGGATCCCCGTCCGACAGGTTGGATGCGCTCCTCTGCTCAGGCAGGCAGTCCCCGCCTAGGCCTTACCGGCGAGCAGTTGAATCTCCTGGAACTGCCGCCGGTCGGTGGGCTGAGGCTCGCGAACCATCCGGGCCACCTCGGTCAACCCGGACGTGCGCAGCATCCCGGCGAGGTGATCAGGCCACCACCGATAGGCCGGCGCGACTGTGTGATCGAAAACCTGTGTCAGGTGAGACGGATCATCGCTTGCCGAGAAGCCGACCAGAAGGTGGCCGCCAGGTGCCAGCACGCGATGGAACTCCGCCAAGATGACAGGGAGTTCTTGCGGCGGAGTGTGGATGATGGACCAACGTGAGAGTACGCCGCCCAGCACGCCGTCAGCGATGTTCAACGCGTCCATCGAGCCCACGTCGAACCGCAGGCCCGGATAGGCCTGTCGAGCCAACTTGATCATCGCGGGAGAGGCATCAACACCAAACGCCGCCAGCCCCAGCTCGTCCAGATAAGCGGTGATATGGCCAGGCCCACACCCCAGGTCCGCTACCTGACAGTCTCCACTCGCACTTACGACCTCGGCGAAGGCACCCAAGATCGCGCGGTCCAGGGGACTGTCACGCAGCGTGTCGCGGAACAGCTGCGCATACGTGGGGGCAGCAACGTCGTAAGCCTCGCGGGTGGCACTGAGGGCATCGTGTTCGACCATGCTCGCGACACTAGTTCGTGGCCCCGAGGCGAGCCGAGAAATCACGATCTTCCTCCCGCCCGTTCGCCCGGGCTATCGCCAGTTCGGAGAGGCCTGCATCCGGTGCCCCGTCCTGCGGCCCGACGTCGCACAGATGCCCCGGCTGGAAGGGATCCACGCGAACCTGCTCGACCGACTCCAGGAGGCCAAGAAACAGGGCCGGCTCGCGAGGTCGCTGCGATCGAGGCCAGCCTCGCCACCGCCGAGCAGAAGCTCGCCGCCATGCGCGACCTCGCGGCCCGGCACACCACCGTCCACCTCGGCATGCCCGATTTCCGTGGCGTCGTCGCGCGGATCGACTCCGAGCAGCGAAACGAGGATGCAAAGCAGCAGTCCTGCTCAGTACAACGACGGGATGACCGTCTTCCTCTGTTCCAAGTGCGGCACCGCGATCACGCCGGAGCTGGCCGAGCTTGCCGCCGTCCCTGACGTCTCAGACGACGCGCGCGACCGGGACGAGGAGACACGCCGGGCACCTTCTACCGTTCCGCGGGGCCACTACGCGATCGATCCCGAACCCTGGGACCTCCCTACGTCGTGCAGTGCGATCAGGAGGACCCGAAGCCGGCTCAGTCGCGCGGACCTCTGGTCTGCCGCGAAGAGGCTTCGTCATCTCGGCCGGCAGCCGACACACAGTACTGGTGGACCCTGACGACGCCGCCGGCCTTCGGCCTCTGCCCAACTGGGAGAACCGCAATGGGTGCTGCGGACCGACAGGCGACGACGGGCTCAACCGAGCCTGCCCCTGCGGCGCTCCGGTCGCGACCCTCGCGGCCGACTGCTTCAGGCCCTACGTACTGCACCTCGACACCGTCCGGACCTACGCGTTCTCCCAGTAAGGCCGCGAAACGCGCGTGGACGACGCGCACGACATGCCCGACGAAGCTCGTCCACTCAACTTCTTCACGACTACTTATCCGTGGTGAACGTCGGCTCGCAGGCCGACGCGTCGCTGAGTTGGTCCAGTTCGGACAAGACCAGATCGACGCCCTCGGTCTGGTCCTCAACGCCCGTGCTGTTCAGCACCCGGTACATGGAGCCGCCGTCGCCCAGCTGCGGACGGACGGGTTCGACGTCCGCGACGAGGACGTGGTCCGGCTCTCGCCGTTCGTGCGGCACCACATCAACATGCTCGGCCGGTGCTCCTTCCAGCTCCCGGACCTGCCCGGCGGCCTGCGGCCCCTACGTGACAAGAACGCCGCCGACGAGGCGTGACAGCGAGAACGTGGGAGGAAGTACGGGCGGGCCGCTGCCCGACTACCGTTGCTCCGCATGACCCACACCGAGACCGAGATCACAGCGGAGTTCGTCCGGGACCTGCTGCGCGACCAGCACCCTGACCTGGCCGATCACCCCTTGAAGCTCGGCGCGCGCGGCTGGGACAACCAGCTGTGGCGGCTCGGCGACGACCTCGCCGTCCGGTTGCCCTGGGCGACGCAGTCTGCGGACGAGCTGCTGCGCAAGGAGCACGCCTGGCTGCCCGCTCTCGCCCCGCACCTTCCGCTACCGGTCCCTGTCCCGCAGCGCCTCGATGAGCCCTCCGAGCGGTTTCCGCGGCCCTGGATCGTCACCACGTGGGTTCCGGGCGAACCCGCCGACCGCGCCCCCGCCACGCGCGCTGCGGAGGCGGCCGACACCTTGGCCGCCTTCCTGACCGCTCTTCACCGACCGGCTCCTACCGGGGCGCCGACCGGTCATAACCGCGGGGCGCCGCTGGCCGACCATGCCGAGGGGTTCGCCAAGCAGCTCGTCTCGGCCACCGAGCTGGGGCTGATCCCCGACCCGGACGCCGTCCGCGCGGTCTGGGAAGACGCCGTCACCGCGCCCGACTGGGCGGGCCCGGCACTGTGGCTCCATGGCGACCTGCACCCGGCCAACGTTCTCACCGCGGACGGCACCTTCTGCGGTGTGATCGACTTCGGCGACCTCTGCGCGGGCGATCCAGCCTGCGACCTCGCCGCCCCGTGGGTACTGCTGCCGGACGGCGCCGCCGACCGCTTCTATGGGGCCTACCGGCCGACCCCGGACGCCGCGACCTTGCGTCGCGCTCGCGGCTGGGCGGTGCTGCGCGCCCTCGCCTGCATCCTCATCGGAGATGCCGGCGTCCACGGCCGTCCCGGCGGCAAGCCCACCTGGGGCCCACCTGCCCACGCCACGCTTCGACACCTGATCGCAACGGCCGGCCGCTGATCAATCGACCTTACCCACGTGCTCGAACACCTCTCGGGCGCGGCGTGGTGCCGGCCGGTGCCGACCCGGCCGCCAAGGTATGGCTCGGCCGAGTCGCGCTGGAAAGTTCGGCAATGACCGGGCTCGCGGTGGGTGACGAACAGCGGTCCTCGCGTTCGTCCCTTGAGCAGGCGGGGCAGCAGCCGGGTGGTGCCGGCGTCCCCGTACACGGTCTGCGCCGGTCGCCGCGCTGCTGCTGGAGCACATCGCGAACCGCGACAGCATGAACACCGCCACCGACCCGCCTCCCGCTGGCTCTTCCCCGGCCGCCGGGCAGGACAGCCAGCCCGCCCCGACCACCTGTCCGCGCTCCTGAACGAGTACGGGGTCCTGGTCGCCGCTGCCCGCGGCGCCGCCATCCGGCAGCAACTCCTCGAACTACCCGCCCCCGTCGTCGCGGACGCTCTCGGCTACCACGACAAGACCACCACTCGGCTCCTCAACGAAACCGGCGGGACATGGAGCCGATACGCCCCCGGCGACCACGCGCGGTCACCAGCACGCTGGACTCCGCAGGGAACTCATGGCAGTTGAACTACGCCACGGAGTGGCAGGCCAGGGCACTCCCTGACCTGCCACTACCTCACGAAGCCGTCGGCGTCTGCTCGTGGCTGCCGTAGGGCCGGGTGATGATCTCCATGCCGTGCCCGGCCGGATCCATGAAATACAGTCCGCGCCCACCGTGGTGCCGGTTGATCTCTCCAGGCTGCTTCAGATGCGGATCGGCGTAGTACATGATCCCGGCCTGCTGGATACGCACGAAGGCAGCGTCGAACTCCTCATCAGAGACGAGGAACGCATAGTGCTGCACGACGATCGACTCCACCGGAATGGCGGCGAAGTCCAAGGTGACCCCGTTACTGGTGGCCACTGGAATGAACGGACCCGACTCGGTCCCGACCTCAAGCCCCAGGATGTGCGCCAGGAACTCGGCCGACTCCCGGTTGTCCCGGGCATGGATGATGGTGTGATTCAACTCGACTGACATGTGTGGAATGCCTCCGCAAGGCAATCTCACGGGCACCTCCATGCCTCACCCAGTCGGTGACCGACACGCGATGCCGTGCCCGTGATCCTAAGCAACACCGCTCACGGCGTCGAGGGCCGCGCCCAGTAGCCGCCGATGACGACCACACACCGTCGCCAACACTCAAGACAAAACCGAGAATTGGCGACAGTTGAATGCGCGAGCCCATCAGTACCCCAAGTCCCTTTCAGGCGGGGCAAGATGTGGTGCGTGCGGCTGGACGGCTGCCGTTGTCGGCGATTCGATCAAGATGTTACGCTGCGTTCGCGTCCTCGACCGCAAAAGGAGGTGGGAACCGTGAGCCAGCTGACTCTCATGTGCTCCCACCCCGTTCCGAGGGCGCCGAGGATCTGAACGGGAGCGCTTCGCTTGCCGAAAGGACCTCTCGCATGACCGATCTGGTCATCCGCCCCCTCGCCGCGGGCGAGGAAGCACTTTTCGAATCTCTGCCCGATCCCGGTCTGGTCGGCTTTGCCGCCTTCGGCGACACCTACAGTGCGATGGCTGCCGCTGGTGAGTACCGCCCCGAGTGGACCTGGGTAGCCCTGCGCGACGGCGTCGTCGTCGCGCGCGCCGCTTGGTGGGCCGGGCCGAAGGATGACAATCCGCTCGCCCTGGACTGGTTCGACTTCACGGACGCCGGTGCGGCCGCACAACTGCTCCGCACTTCACCGCTGTACGCCCAATACTCCCTCAAACTGCCGCCCGGCTGGCGCGACATCCCCGCAGTACGGGAGCAGGCCCAGGTCCGGATCGACGCGGCCGTCGCCGCAGGTTTGTCCCTTCTGGTCGAGCGCTTCCGCTATCGCTGGACGCCGGACTGCGGCGTGCCCGCGCGCCCGGGCCGCCTCGAATTCCGTCCCGAGCCCGACGACGCGGCGGTCCTCGACGTCTTCCGCCGTATCCACCAGGGCAGTCTCGACGCCCATGTGCGCCGCACCATCGCCACATCCGGGCTGGAGGCGGCCGCCCAGGAAGAGCTGGACTATTTGCGCTGGTTGCCGAGCCCGCGCGAGTGGTGGCGCTTGGCCTACAACCCCGCCGGGGAACTCGTCGGCCTGAGCGTCCCAGGCCGCCACCACGGAGACCCTCTCATCGGCTATATCGGCGTGGTGCCCGAGCACCGCGGCCACGGATACGCCTATGACCTGCTCGTCGAGGCCACGCAGAAGCTCGCCGACGAGGGCGTGGACCGTATCGTGGCCGGGACGGACCAGACCAACGTCCCGATGGCCGCCCACTTCGCGAGGGCCGGTTACCCAATCGCTCAGGAACGCATCGACCTGATATAGCTCCGAGCCCGCGAGACAGGAAGCGGGTGCGGGACTCGGGGTGCGACAACCGAGTCCCGCACCCTCCCTCATGCGGCTCCAGCCGGGGTTACACCACTGGTGAGCTCCCAAATTCAACCGTCGCCGATGCACGCGCCGAACAAGAATGAACGTCAGTCTCTGCAGCTAATGGACGCGGCGACCCTGGGAACTGGCGGCAGTTGAATACGCGAGCCCATCAGTATCAGGCCCCGGGAGCCCCGTGGGTTCAGGGAAGCTGAAGCCTGTTCGGCGGGAACTCGCGGGTCGGTCCGTGTGCATCAGCTGGGAATGTCCGTGGGTTCGGTGGGAACGCGGGGGTGGGCTGCTGCGAGGCGGCGGGCTTCGGCCGTGACCTCAGCATCGACCTGAGACACTGCTTTGTCGCCGTATTCGAGGATGGCGTACTCGTCATCGAGTGCGGCGAGCCGTGCTGTCAGGGGCAGCTCATGCCCGTAGCGCTGGTGAATCCGGAAAGTGAGCTCCCAAGGTTTCAGCTCGCCGGCCAGCATGCATCGTGCGAGCGCTCGCGCGGCGGCTTCTTGGCCAGCCGCGCTGTCGACCGGATGGAGAATGAGTCCGAGCTCATCGAGCGCTTCGGGGAGCAAGTCGTGCACGTCGTAGTCCGCCTCGGCGCGTGTGCAGGCTGCCAGCACCCGAAGTCCGGGGCTGTCCAGGCCGGCGATGAGCGCGTCACAGGCCGCGCTGACGACATCGCTTGCGGGGATCTCGCCCACGCTCCAGAGAGTGGCGCGGTCCTGTAGTTCGCTGGCTGCTGCTTCGGTCGACGGCATCCGCCCATGATCCCTTCACTCTCGGGTCCCGGTCGAACAGGTTTCACTGGTGCTGCGGCTCGGCAGCTTGCTCCAGCAGGGTCCGCGCGGAGTCTGCGTAGCGCATGGCGGTCTTCTCGTCGAGCCCGAGCACCTGGGCGAGGTGGAGCGGATCGGGCCCATGGGTGAGGGCCTCTTCGAGTTGCCGGTCAACGCGGAGGCGCTCCAGCGTCGCGTCCTGCCTGCGCATCGCGGTGCTGATCCAGTGGTTGCTGTCGCGGCGCGGGCGGCACTTGATGCTTCGGCGGTGCGCGTCGAAGGCCGGACGGCCGAGGCGCTGACGGCGCGTGGCGTGCTTGGGGTCCGGCGCGTCCCCAGACACTCCGTGGCGGCCGGTACGCCCCAAGCAGGGATACCCGCGGCGCGGGCCGGCGGACGCGACCTGCCCTGGTCCTGGACATCGACGCCACGCTGGTCACCTGCCGCTCCGAGAGAGAAAGCGGCACCGACCTACAGGCACGGCTTCGGCTACCACCCGCTGCGGTGCTTCCTGGACAACACCGGCGAGGCCTTGGCCGGGATACTGCGGCCGGGCAACCCGGGCGCCAACACCGCCACCGACCACATCAGCGTCCTCGACCGGGCGCTTGCCCCAGCTCCCCGACACCCACCGCACTGCTCCCCGATCCTCATCCGCGCCGACAGCGCCGGAGGAGCCAAGGCATTATCGGAGCGTGTGCGAGACCTGCGAAACCTGCGCATCCGCACCTCCTTCTCGGTCGGATATGCGGTCACCGAGCCGGTCCGCCGCGCGGTCCGTGCCCTGCTCGAGAAAGGTCTGGCACCCCGGCCTCGACCAGGACGGCACCCTGAGCGTGGGCGCTGAGCTGACCGGCATGGTCGAGCTGGCCGGCTACCCCGGAGGCACCCGGATCACCGTCCGGCGCGAGCGTCCGCACCGGCGCCCAGCTGTCCCTGTTCGACCTGGACGAGGGCATGCACCACCAGATCTTCCTCACCAACCGCCCCTACGGGCCGGCACCTTGCGGCACCTGAAGGTCCGCCATCGCGCTCAATCCCGCGTCGAGGACCGCAGCCGCTGCAGCAAGACCACCGGCCTCGGTCGTCTCCCCTCATGCCATTGCACCCTCAACCAAGTGTGGCTCGAGCTCGCACTGACCGCCACCGACCTGCTCGCCTGGACCCAGACCCTGCTACTGGAAGGCGAATTGGCCGCCGCCGAGCCCGAAATGCTCCGCTACCGACTACTGCACGCAGCCGCCCGCATCACCCGCGGGGCCGCCGCCTCCACCTGCGCATCTGCGCAACTGGCCCTGGCGAAACGACTCGTCAACGCGTTCGCCCGCCTCACGGCACTGTCACGACCGGCCACCTGACCCGCGGCCCGGCCGTCAGGTCGATCAGGCCGATGTTCGCCGCCCCTGGCCGGTCCCGCTCGCGCAGGACGATCCGGCGCAGGATGTCCTGACCCACCAGCGCGAGGCCGTGTCCGAGCCGGTCGCGCGGGCCCGCCGCGACGGACGACTTGCCCGAGGCCGAGTGCCCGCGCAGGACGACCAGCTTGGTGTCTTTGGTGCCCATCATCACGCGGGTGAGGGTGTCGGCTGCCACCGACACCCTCCAAGGAGCCGACGACTGGATAGAGACAGACGCCGGCGGACTGCTTTGGATCAATCGGTTCGAGACCGCAACTGCGACGGCTGCGCCACCGTGTACACGGCCCGTCCCGGTCACGCCGCATCCCACTGATGCGCGTGCCCCCCACGCCACTCAATCCAGTGCGGATCATCGAGAAGATCCCAGGCGTCCGGGAGTCCAGCACGGCGCAGGAACTCGATCACGTCTCTGTCATCGTGAGCGAGGCCGAGGATCTCTCCCCGCACAGTGACCCGCCGGCCGCCGGAGGGCGACGGCTTGTGCACGACGATCGGCGCGGCCATGAGTCCAGAGTGCTCCGTGCGCGGAGTGATCGCAGCCGATCTACGGCAGAGGCTGACCCTCGTCGCTCATGCACTGCTCGAAGATCTTCTCGTGCATGGTGAGCGTGTGGGCCGCGGTCAGCTCATCAGGTGCCAAGTCGCCGCTTGGGGTACCTGTCGGGTGCGCGTTGTCGGCCAGATCGGTGCAGTAGGCCCGGGTCTCCGGAGCGGACATCTGTGTGGCACGAACAGGAGCAGACTCTTCGATCACGGTGGCCGGCGCGTCGACACAGTCCTTGCCTGGCGCTCCGGAAAGGCCTCGTGGGCCAACAGGCCCGACTGGCCCTTGCGGCCCGGCGGGCCCCTGCGGGCTCGCCGACGAGGCGCCGCGGTACGGACAGGGTGCTGCGCGTAGCGGCTGCCGAGCTGGTACGGCGGGGGTGCACTTCCGAATGGTCACCGATGCAGTACACCTCCTCCACAATAGGTAACGATTTTGACGATAAAACCATCTAATGAATAGGCTCACGGCATGACCAATGATGACGTCGAGCACCCCACGGCGGTCGTTGAGACCCGCCTTGCCCATCAGGTCCACCGCGTTGCGACCACCCTGCTGGCCGAGGCGGCCGTTCGCCCCTCGGTGCCGCTCGGCGCACTGGCGCAGCTGCGCGACTTCCTCGTCGCGAACCTGCGCCACCACCACGAGACCGAGGACGAGGACCTGTGGCCGCGGATCGTCGCGGCGGCGCCGGCCACGGAACACGAGCTCGGTGTGCTGAGCGAGGAGCACGTGCGCCTGGACGCCGCGCTCGACCTGCTGGCCGCGGTGAACATGACCGGCGACGAGGTCGGGGACGGGGCCGGTGAGGCCGTCGGCACGGGCCTCGGCGCAGGCGGCGTCGCGGACGGAGTCCGGGCCGCTCTGCGGGACGCGGCCGTCGCGGTGCGCGACACCGTGCACGACCACCTGGAGCACGAAGAGCCGGTCCTCTTCCCCGCGCTCCGCGACCACATCAGCCCCGAAGACTGGCAGGACTTCGCCCAGCGGGTGATCGCCACCACGCCGCCCGTGGCCGGTCACCTGATGATCGGTTTCCTCGACGAGGTCGGCACGCCCGCCGAGGTGGAACTGGTGCTCTCGGGCCTGCCGGAGCCGGTACGCCCGCTCCTGCCCGCCATGCGCCGTCAGGCGACGGACGACCTGCGGATCCTGCGCGGGACCGGCTCATGACCACCACCCCTGTCCGATGGCCGGACGCAGCGGACGCCGTGATCAGGGGCGACCTCACGGTCGCGGCCGCCTATGTCACCCCGGCCGGCGGCGCCGTGGTCACCAGCGTCTCGCCGGTGGGCCTCGCAGACCGTCAGGCGGGCCTCGTCGGCTTCACCACCTCGCTCGGCTTCCCGAAGAAACTCGAACGCATCCTCCGGGACCCGCACGTATCACTCGCCTACCACACACGTGATCACGGCTTCGCCGCAAGCAGCTCATACGTGCTCGCGCAGGGCACCGCGTCCGTTGACCTGCGCCCGTCACCGGAGACGGCGCTGCGCCCGACGTCGGCACCGTCCTGAGAGCGCACCCCACTTGCTGCTGCACCGCTGACGGTGTCCGGACGACCCGGTGCCCGGCAGGAGCCACCAGCTCCTGCCGGTACGCATCTTCCGCACCTGCCCTGAACAGGCCAGATCTCGGGGTGGATCACCGCGTGACACATGCTTTTCGATCGGAGAAATACTGATGAATTCCTTTGCGATACACGCTGGTTCGATGTTCGACGGATTCAGCCTGTCGGGCCCCGCCACCGTGCACGTCTCGGGCGACCGCATCGTGCGTGTGGACCGCACCGGCGCGCTGCCCGCGGACGGTAGCGAGGTCATCGACCTCGGCCGCTCGGCCTGCCTGCTGCCCGGCCTCATCGACACCCACGTCCACCTCGCCTTCGACGCCGGCCCGGACCCCGTGACCTCCCTCGCCGCTACCTCCGACAGCAACCTCCTGGCGCACATGCGGGCCGCGGCCCGGTCCGCTCTGCTGGCCGGCATCACCACCGTGCGCGACCTCGGCGACCGCGGCTACCTCTCGCTGGCCCTCGTGGAGGAGATGGCCGAGCACCCGGAGCAAGGTCCGGAAATCCTCCCCGCCGGCCCCCCGCTGACCACCCCGGGCGGCCACTGCCACTTCCTCGGCGGCGAGGTCGAAGGCGTCGAAGCGCTCCGTGCCGCTGTCCGCGAGCATCACGCCCGCGGCTGCGCCGTCATCAAGATCATGGCCAGCGGCGGCAATATGACCCCCGATTCGCTGCCGCCGCACGCGTCACAGTACGGCCCGGAGGACCTGCGTGCCGTCGTGGACGAAGCACACCGCCTCGGCCTGCCGGTGGCCGCCCACGCCCATGGCGTCCAAGCCATCAGGGACGCCGTCGAAGCAGGCGTCGACAGCCTGGAGCACGTCACCTTCCTCACCGCTGACGGCATCGCCTCCGAGACCGCCGACCTCATCGACGCCATCGTGAGAACG
Source organism: Streptomyces sp. NPDC002133 (assembly GCF_040296405.1). Classification (NCBI taxonomy): domain Bacteria; kingdom Bacillati; phylum Actinomycetota; class Actinomycetes; order Kitasatosporales; family Streptomycetaceae; genus Streptomyces; species Streptomyces sp. NPDC002133. The sequence continues at coordinate 24,814 of NZ_JBEOXF010000036.1, forward strand.
GGAACCTTCGTCAGCCTGACACTGGGTCTGGACCCCAGCAAAGCCCTGCAGCCGCCCAAGGGCATGGCCGCGCACGTCAACGCCATCCTGGACACCTACAGCAACCTGCACAAGCACGGCGCCAACGTCGTCATCGGATCGGACGCCGGTATCGGGCCCTGGAAGCCCCACAACGTCCTCCCCCACGGCGTCGCCGACCTGGCCCGGCTGGGCGTCGCGCCGCTGGACGCCCTGATCTCCATGACCAGCCTGGCGGCCCGCCTGTGCCGTGTGGAGGGCCGCAAGGGCCGGATCACCGCCGGTGCCGACGCCGACATCCTGGTCGTCAACGGCGACGTCGAGCATGACCCTGCAGCCGTCCTGGACGTACAGGCAGTCTTCCGCGCCGGTATCCGCGTGTGCTGATCAGAACCGGGGACCGGCGCGGTGGCTGCTGCTCCGTCTTCAGTCCTGGGTCCCCCGGCGACTCGGCGACGCCGAGTCGCCGAAAGGCTTCGGAAAGATCGGCTCCTTGCCATCCTACTAATGAGAGCATATGCTCCTATTGGCTTGTGTGAATCGTCGAGATTCCAGTTAGCCGCCAGTGGTCGCGTAGCGGAAGCTGGAGTTGCCCGCTCGGCCGGCCCCATCCCTCCTGGACCGCCTCGACTGCCCCTTCATCGCACGCGTGTCCGGGAACGCGCAGCATCGCGAGGTCGTACCGACCGCACATTTGCAAGGAGTAGCACCATGACTGTCGTACGAGCCGCTGCGGTACAGATCAGCCCCGTGCTCTACAGCCGCGCGGGCACCGTCGAGAAGGTCGTGAAGAAGATCCGCGAGCTGGGGAAGCAGGGTGTCCGGTTCGCGGTCTTCCCCGAGACTGTCGTCCCCTACTACCCCTACTTCTCCTTCGTGCAGCCGCCCTACACCATGGCCAAGGAACACCTGCGCCTGCTCGAGGAGGCGGTGACCGTACCGTCCGCCGAGACCGACGCGATCGCCGAAGCCGCCCGAGAAGCCCAGATGGTCGTCTCGATCGGTGTCAACGAGCGTGACGGCGGCACCATCTACAACACCCAGCTGTTGTTCGACGCCGACGGCACGCTGATCCAGCGTCGCCGCAAGATCACACCGACCTACCACGAGCGCATGATCTGGGGCCAGGGCGACGGTTCGGGCCTGCGCGCGGTGGACAGCGCCGTCGGCCGCATCGGCCAGCTCGCCTGCTGGGAGCACTACCTGCCACTGGCGCGCTATGCGCTGATCGCCGACGGCGAGCAGATCCACGCCGCGATGTACCCCGGCTCCTTCGGCGGCGAGCAGTTCGCCGACCAGATCGAGGTCAACATCCGCCAGCACGCGCTGGAATCGGCCTGCTTCGTGGTCAACGCCACCGCCTGGCTCGACGCCGACCAGCAGGCTCAGATCGCCGAGGACACCGGCGGCCCCGTCGGCGCGATCTCCGGCGGCTTCTTCACCGCCATCATCGATCCCGAAGGCCGCATCATCGGCGAACCGCTCACGTCCGGCGAAGGCGAAGTGATCGCCGACCTGGACTTCGCCCAGATCGACCTGCGCAAGCGCCTGATGGACGCGCGCGGCCACTACAGCCGCCCGGAGCTGCTCAGCCTGCAGATCGAACGCACGCCGGCGCCCCACGTCCACGAGCGCGCCGACCACGGGCCGGCCCAGACCAGGCGTGTGACGGAAGAGCCTCGCTCCTCCGAGAGCGAGTGAGCTGGTTGCTGAGCCTGGAGGTCCTGCCCGGGGCTCGAACCGGACGGTACTCGTAAGTTCGGCAGCGCGGGTCTCATGTCGTCCGTCGTCAACCTGCGACATGACGGGATGGGCGGCGACGCCGGCACCTGCCATTAAGGGCAAGTGCTCCCAATGTGTTGTGTTGTCGCGAATCCGCTCCCTGCCCTTCCCGCGGCACCTGCGCAAGTGCCCGGCTGAACAGCCGCGCGGCCCGTTCCCCCACGCGGATGCGAATGCTCGATCTTGTCCCGTTGCAAAGAAGGAGACCAACCGATGGCCGCCAGTCACCTCGTCCTCGTCGCACGGGCGGGCGGCGTGGGCCGCAATGTCCTCGAGAACCTGTGCTCGCAGGACGTGCCCGTGCGCGCCATGGTCCGTCGGGACGGCGACCGCCACGAGGCGAGGCAGTGTGGCCTGGCGGAAGGCGCTGGTCGAGCGGACTCTCGCCGATGTGCAGGCCGAGACCGACGCACACGCTCCCACCGTGGCGAGACACGTTCGCCAGGCACCTTGTCGCGACTGATCCTCTTCCCGCGCAGCACGACCGCACCTTCCGGAGACAGAACCCGATGAAGAACATCCTGATCATTGGTGGTGGGTTCGCCGGCCTGTGGACCGCCGCCGCCGCCGTACGCGCAGCACGCGCCCACGGCGTGCCGCAGTCGCAACTGGAAGTGACGGTGGTCAGCAGCGGTGATGACCTGGTGACCCGTCCGCGGCTCTACGAGGCCGACCCGCAGGTGATGCGTCTGGCGCTGGATCGGGTACTCGGTCCGATCGGGGTGAGGCGGATCACTGCGACCGTCACCGACGTCGACACCAGTACCCGGACGGTGAACGCGGTCGTCCGAAGCGGCCGGAACATGGCGCTGGGCTATGACCGTTTGGTGCTGGCCGCCGGTAGCCGGCTCGTGCGCCCGGCGATCCCCGGATCCGAGTGGATATTCGACGTGGACACCCTGGATGCCGCGGCGGCCCTCGACCACCATGTGCGACGCCTGCCACAGCGCCCGGCGACAGCCGGTCGCTTCACCGCAGTCGTCATCGGAGCAGGCTTCACGGGCCTGGAAATGGCCACGGAACTGGTCACCCGACTGCGGGAAGTGGCTGGCGACGCCGATGACGTACGCGTCGTTCTGGTGGACGGCGCCGACATGTCGGGCCCCGAGCCAGGCGACGGTCCGCACCCGCACATCAGCACCGTCCTGAGTGACCTCGGCGTCGAGATGCGCCTGGGCAAGACGGTTGAGCTGGTCACCGACAGCGAGGTGGAGCTCGCCGGCGGCGAACTCATCCCGTCCTCCACCGTGATCTGGACGGCCGGCATGGCCGCCAGCCCGCTCACCCAGAGCATCCCCGGCGAGCGCGACCGGTACGGGCGACTGCGGGTGGATGAGTTCCTGCGCGTCCCCGGAGCGCCCGAGGTCTTCGCGACGGGTGACACCGCAGCGACTGTCGCCGATGCGGGACACACACTGATGCAGACCTGCCGGCAGGCCATCCCGATGGGCAAACTCGCCGGCCACAACGTGGCCGCCGACATTCTCGGACTGGACCTGGCGCCCTTCGCCACGAACCCCTACGTCACGTGCCTGGATTTGGGACCCGCCGGCGCGATGGCCACCGGAGGCTGGGGCCGGATTCCTGCCGAGAAGACCGGAGAGCAGGGCAAGGCGCTCAGGTGCCGGATCAAAGCCGAAGGGATGTACCCCCCGGTCGACGACGCCGAGGCCATCCTCAAGCTCGCCGACTACCAGGGCTGCTGGTCCAGGGAGGAGTTCCACTCCTGACCCGATGCCGGAGGCCGGCCGAAAGCTGGCCCGCGCACCGGCTGCGACCGGGCACCTGGTCGGCGTCAGGCGGGAACAACAGTGCGGCAAGAGACTTGAAGACGCAATTCCCCTTGCGCGTCTTTGCCGCTCGTAACAATGGCACAGATTGGGCGAGGCTGAGGCAGCCCCTATGGGTCGTTCGGCCACGCGAAGAGGAGGAATCCATGACTGAGTCAGAGACTGAGAAGCAACGCGTCAACATCGGAAAGCAGCACCCGACCAATTACAAGGCTCTTCTCGCCTTGTCGTCGGCGGTGGAAGAGGCCGCCACCGCGGCAGGTCTCGACCCGCTCCTGGTCGAGCTTTTGAAGATCCGCACGTCCCAGATCAACGGCTGTGCGTTCTGTCTCAGAATGCACACCCGCGACGCGCTCAAGAAGGGTGAGAACCCGGACCGGATCGCAGTGCTGCCCGCGTGGGAGGAAGCCGGCTACTTCTCGGAGACCGACCGTGCGGCCCTACGCCTGACGGAGGCGATCGCGCGCGTGTCGGAAGGGCACGTGAGCGACGCGGACTACAACGCGGCCGCAGCCGTGCTCTCCGCAGATCAGGTCTCGGCGGTCGCATGGCTGTCAACGCTGATGAACGCCTTCAACCGCGTCGCGATCACAAGCCGATACCCGGTCTCCGGCAACTGAACCAGCTTGTAGTCCGTGCGGGTACCAGAGTGTTGTTGTCCCAGGACGAGTCCTTCAAAGTCGCCGTGAACACGGAGGCCCGGTCCGTCGCCACCTGGCCCCGATAGCCTCTGCCGCACCACTCTCCACCCCAATGACGTGCACGAAGGAGGCCCTTGGGCCTGCCGCGCCACTTCCGGACCTGGTGGACGAGTCGGACCTGACCGGCGCGAAAGCGTACAACTTTGACAACAGGGGCCTCCCGGGCGCTCGTTGGTCGCGACGACCCCGAGCTGCACGGGAGGCCTGCTGTCATGCGCACCCACCCGAAAGATCACCCGACGGGGAAGCCGCACTCGAACCCATGCTCACCGTGCTCGGTGGAGCAACGGCTTCTCAACCTGGGCTCATTGCATGTCAAGGATTATTGCGAGCGGCCCAACCGTTGGCGCGGTTGCGAGGAAACGTTTGCGGCTGGTCCCCAGCAGAGCCTGGCCATCCAGCAGGCTCGCGGCTTTGGGAAACGGTTCCCTGGCGAGCGCAGTCTCCGCAGAGCTGTCTGCGGACGGACGTATGTCAGCCAGATGAATGTCAGCGCACTCGGACTGCCTGCTCGGAAGACGGCCCGCACGTCCAGCAGGGCGACGGGGTCCTTGACGGGATCGCCGTTGACGGCCAGTAGGTCGGCGTCTGCACCGGCGGAGATTTGTCCCCGCCAGACTGGTGGCAGAGATCAGTACGTCGATGGGGCCACGCCCTCTCGGCCAGTTCGACGACGCCGTGCGGGAGGACGTTGTGGGGCTTGGCGGTTCCGATGCCGGCGTCCGTGCCGATGACGACCTTGGCACCCATCTTCTGCAGGGTGCCGGACCGGATCCTGCTGGTAGCGGCCTGCTGGCGTGCGAACTTGACGCTGTGGCAGCTCGCCCCGCTTTCCGGGGTGTCGAAGTCGGCCGCTGACCGCATCATCGCCACCTCGGGCCGTCGCTCGCGTTCCAGCCCCGCAAGCAGTTCCGAAAAAGCGCCGTGCTGATCGTCGACGGCACTCCGGTCCCCAGGCGGGATCACACGGTTGCCGAGCAGTCGAAGAACTGCCGGTCTCGACCAACCACCAGGTTGTCATCGACGCCGACACCCGACTCGTCGTCGCCGGCCGGTTACCGGCAACCGCAACGACTGCAACGCGTGGGAACGGTCCGGTGCGAAGGCCGCCGTCGGCCGGGCCACGGTCATCGCGGACGGCGGCTATCGGGGCACCGGCCTGTTCATTCCGCACCGCCGTGAACGCGGCCAGACCGAACTGCCAGCTTGGAAAGAGGAGCACAACTCCTCCCACCGCAAGGTCCGGGCCCGCGTCGAGCAGGTCTTCGCGCGGATGAAGGCATGGAAGATCCTTCGCGACTGCCGTCTGAAAGGCGACGGCGTTCACACCGCCATGCTCGGCATCGCCCGGCTGCACAACCTCGCCCTCGCGGGGTAACTCCCGCCCCATACGCGGCCAGAGAGGCCCAAGGGAGGTGGCTCCCCACCTCCCCGGCTCGGAGAATGCTCAGTCGATACAGAACTCGTTGCCCTCGATGTCCAGCATCGGGATGCACGACTCGTTTTCGTCATCGGCGTACAGCGTTTGCACGTGGGTCGCACCGAGCGCGACCAGTCGTGCGCACTCGGCTTCGAGCGTGGCGAGGCGCTCCTCGCCCACGAGCCCGGTGCCGACGCGCACGTCAAGATGCAGCCGATTCTTGACGATCTTGCCTTCGGGGACGCGCTGGAAGTACAGTCGCGGGCCCACGCCTGAGGGATCACTGCAGGCGAACGCGGAACCCTGCCGCTCAGACGGCAGAGAGCGATCGAAATCGGCCCAAGTGGTGAACCCCTCCGGTGGCGGCGGTACGACGTACCCCAACACCTCGCACCAAAAGCGCGCGACGCGCTCAGGTTCTGCACAGTCGAAGGTGACTTGGAACTGCTTGATCGATGACATCGGCGCACCATAGCAGGGGGACTCTGTTGCTCATTTCCCGGTGTGGATCCGCATGTTGTCGGGAGGACGGCCCCTGCTAGGGCGTGTGTCGGAAGTGCTCTAGGTTGACTGACGTGAGTGCACGGGGGCGGAGTTACCGATATGTCGGACCGGTCGAGCTGAAGACTGCGGTCCGGTCTGGTGGCGACGGGTGCCGGATTAGCTCGGCGGCTGACTTCGGTACCTGGATCGCTGAGCGATCGGCGGCGGAGCTGGCCGAGCCGTTCACCTTCGTGGTCGGCATGGATGGTGTGCTTCGACTGGCGCCGCGACGAAGCGAGCACGTGGCCTGTGCCGGCGGAGACATGGTTTTGAGTGCCGGCGAGATCAGCTTCATGCGCGAGGCAGACCGGTGGGCCGTGAGCGAGGTCAGCAACCAGTCCACCGGGTACTGCCCGGACATCACCTCCTGGTCGGAAGTCGCCCGTGCCCTGGACGACGTAGAGCTCGGGCGGCCCTCCGGCTTCACCCACGAGGTGGTGTTCCGGCGGTGCCCCGACTGCCAGGAACACAACATCGTGCGCGAGGACGACTTCGTCTGCGTCTTCTGCGGCAGCGATCTGCCTGCGGCGTGGAACGTGGAAACCACCGCGTGACGGCCGAGGGTCACAGCCCCTCGTTGATGGCAGCGACGAGAACGGTCGCCTCGTAGCGGACCGCGAGCTTGTCGAATCGCGTGGCGACAGCGCGGTGCCTCTTGAGGCGGTTGATCCCGCACTCGACCGCCCACTGCTCGTCCGTGAGATCTCCCCGCCCCATGAACCGAGGTCATTCGTCGCTCAAGATCCACTTTCGATACACGGCCTAGCGAGCCGGCCGCTCACGGGCGGAGCCTTGCGCCGCGGGCGTCAACACACGAGCAGAGAGCATCATGAGGCAGATGCACGGCTGGAGGCGGCCCACATGCAAGGGATCGGTGCGGGCCGCGCTCCGGCCACGGTCACTCGCCGACGGTGTGCAGGATCTGGTCGAAGGCGGCGGAAAGTGCGGCCGCTGGGTTGTCGACCGATGCGGCGGAGCGGAATGCGACATGTCCGTCCGGACGGACGAGCACCGCGCCTGTGGCGGATATCCCCCGCTGCTTCGCCCATGCCAGCCGCGTATCGACGAAGTCGACCTCACCGAGTCCGACCCGGGCCGCGCGCAACGGGAGGTTCCGCTGCTCGGCGATCTTGGTGGCGGCCTCTACCCAGTCATGGCCGTTTTCGCCGGCGATGAGGGCGAAGTGCCCGCCGTGGATCAGTTCGCGCAGGGCTGTGCGTTCCCCTGCGCGTTCGACCCAGGCATGGGGCAGGGGGTGTCCGGGCCGTGTGCTGGGCTGGTAGAGGCGGATGTCGTCCAGGGGGGCCGGCGCGGGGGTGCCGTCGCTGACGATCGCGGGCGAGTCGTAGGTGTATCCGAAGTCGGTGTTGTGCTGGCGGAACACCGAAGTCAGGTTGCCCAGCCACTGGGAGAACGCGTGCCGCCGCTCGACCGCGCCGGGGCCGTCCTCCCAGAACAGCCGCAGCGCGGCCCAGTTCTCCTCGGCGCTCTTGTCGGGGGAGAGTCCCATCGCCTCGGTTGCTCCGGCCTGGCTGGCGGCGGCCCGCATCGCGGTGTCCAGGTTGCCTTGGTTGGCCGGGCGGCGTTCGGCGGTGTAGGTGTCGAGGAGGGCGTCGCCGGCGCGACCGTGGAGGACGGCGGCGAGCTTCCAGCACAGGTTGTAGGCGTCCTGGACGGCCGCGTTCAGGCCGAGACCGCCGGCGGGCGGGACCTTGTGTGCGGCGTCGCCGAGCATGAACACCCGTCCGGCGCGGAAGTCGTCGGCGAGGTAGCCTGCCATGTCCCACGTTGCGATGTTCAGGATCTCGATGTCGACGTCGGGGAGCCCCAGCGCCTCGCGTGCCCACTGCAACATCTTCTCCGGCTGCGAGGCGTCCATGCCCTCCCCGGTGACGTGCAGGACCCACTCCTTGGAGTTCCGGCCCCACTCGGGGCCCTCCGGCACCAGCACGGCACCCCAGCCCAGGTGTTGCGGGAAGTCAGGGTTGAAGATCCAGTGGAAGACCGAGTCCTCTGCTTCGGCGAGATACGGCGAGAGATCCATGGACACGTACAGACTGGTCAGTGTCATGATCTTCTGCGCGCCGGCGATTTCGATCCCGGCCAGTTGTCCCACGGTTCGTCCGCCATCGGCACCCAGGAGATAGCTGGACCGGACGGTGTAGGTCTCACCGGTGCCGCGGTCGAGGATCGTGGCGGTCACGCCGTCGACGTCCTGTTCCAGGTTCACCAACTCGTGGTGGAACCTGATGGCCGCGTGGGGGTACTGCTCAGCGTGCTCCTTCAGGATGGGCTCAGTGCGTAGCAGGGACAGGTTCGCTGTGGCCTGCGGGCTGGCAGCTGTGTAGTCGGGGTCGGTGTAGCCCCCGCCCCACGCCTCGATGGACCCGATGCGGCGTCCGTGGCCGTTCTCCGGCCCCTCCCCCGCTAGCCCGGAGAGGAACCCGATGCGGGACATGTTCTTCTGAGGGGAGCTCTTCGCCCGAATCCGAGAATCAACGCCCATGTCGGCGAAGATCTCCATGCTGCGCTGGTTGAGTATGTGCGCCCGCGGCACGTGCGTGGTGCCCGGGTATCGAGTCACCAGGAGGGATTCGATACCGAGGCGGGACAGGAGAATCGATGAGGTCAAGCCGGCGCCGCCGCCACCGACGATCAGGACGGGAACCTCTACGTCATACTTCTGAGCCATCGGTGGATACCTTCTCGTATCGTCAGCAATCCAGGAACACCTGCATCCCGTAGCGGGTCGGCAGTCATTTCCAGAGCGGAATCATGCCGTTTTCCACGGGCGTGGAATACGGTACAGCATGTCTGATCGTCGCCTTGAACGACCGCTGACCAGCGCGGGCTGCAGGGCGGCGGACCGTTCGGCTGACGCCCGGTCCTCTGCGCTGCCGAGGTCCCTGCCGAGGACGAGCGCTGACATACCGCGCGTATGGTGATCTGCCCTCGTACAGGGCCCGGCGCGCGCGGCGTGGTGGCGTGCGGTTCCCGTCGGACTGACGGTCGTCTAAACTCGTCCGGCGGCGATTGAGCCGTGGGTGTTCGGGACGGCCGCGATCCGGTCAAGGGAGACTGCGAGGTCGTCGCAGTGCGGGAGGTTCCTGATCAGGCAGGATGGCGTCCGGCAGGGTTCCCTCGACTCACGTGGCCTCGTCTCCACGTGACCGGCGAGAGCCGTGCCCGCCGCATGGGCGCCGCCAGCGGCCCGCCATCCTCATCAGGCGAAGTGAGAACGCATCACCCCTGGGTCGAAGCCCGGCAGGACGTGCTCGGCGGACTGCATGCACAGTGGATATGCGGACCGTTTCGTCGTCGAGTCCGATTGAGCAACCCGGGAGCCCGTCATTTCGAAGGAAGCGCAGCGTCGCGATCGCACCACGACCAGGGACAGGATCCTCACCGCAGCTGTGGCCGCCTTCGCCCAGTCCGGATACGACGGTGTCGGTCTCCGGGAAATCGGAGTGGCGGCCGGGGTGGACACGCGGCTGATCAGCCACTACTTCGGCTCGAAGGAAGGTTTGTTCCGCGAGGCGCTCGATCACGCGAGCGACGGTCCTTTCTTGCTGCCCCGCGACGGGGTCGACGTGTTCATGACCGAGGATCCGCCCATCCGGGACCTCGAGGGCCTCCTGATGACTCTTCGTTCGACATCGAATCAGCAAGCTATGGCCGTCGTCCGGGCGGAGGTCGAGGGACGGTACGAGGCCGACCTTGCTGCAAGCCTGACGGGCCCGAACGCCCGTGGACGTGCTGCCCTGATCAATGCCATAACCGTCGGCATCCGGCTGATGCGCGAAGTCGTGGGCAACGAGGCGCTGAAAGGCGATGAAGCGGCGGCGGTCGTCCCGTATCTGGAGTCCATCGCGCGGATCCTGTACGACGCGGAAGAAGTCCCGGGCACTTGAGAACCCGAGGGTGGGCGTTCGGGGCTGACGGTTTGCTGATGATCCGTCAGTTCCGCGCACCGGGCGCAAGCCACCGAACGCAACGGCACAACGCTCTGTAGCCCCTGCGAGATTCGACGCGCCGGACTCCGTCGTACAGCACACATGCACCGGACTGTTCTCTGCGTGACGCGCTGTCCGCGCGGACGACCAGCGTGCCCCTCGCACCGGCCTGGCAGGCGGCGGCCAGGTCCACGGCGATGAAGCGCGCAGCACCGCGGGCGCCGGCGGCCTTGCCCCGTCGCCGTCACAGCTGGGGGCGCGGGCCCGCGCCGGCGGTGCAGAGCCAGGTCGGTCGCAGCATGCGCCGACCCCTTGAGGCCCGCCGACCTCCGCACTCCGCTTCGCGCGGCCGCGCACACGTCGGTGGGTGGTTCACGCCTCTGCTCATCGTCGCCTTCGAAAATGGGAATGGCGCATGAAGGGCAGCCGGTGCGGGCTGACCCAAAGTTGTGCCGCACATCTCCCCCGGCGCTATTCCACAGTCGTGGAACTACGCTCCGCACTATAGGTCCCGTGCCAGGGCGACGCAACCGCGCCCCTGAGCAGCGGCCCTGCGTCCTGACCCTGACCTGCGGCGACAGTCGGGCCGATGGCCTGCGCGCGGCGGTGTCCCGGTCGGCCGCTTGCTCTTCGGCCTCGGTGTCCGAGGCGGAAACGGCTCGACAGTAAGGGGAATCGGCGAGCCGTCCTCGCTGTAAGGCCGACCTCCGGTATCCACTGGCACGCGACTGAACTTGCGCCTTCAACTAATTGAATGATCTACTACCGCCGCAGCGAAATTCCAGTGCAGGTATTCAGCGGCTTTGTCATGCCGCGAGGTGCCCGCTGCAGTGAGCCGGCCCAGAGTCCGTCAATCCGATCGGACGCAGGCAGCGCGAGAGTGCCAACTTTGCCGTATTCCTCCGCCGACCCGGAGGTCTGACGGTCCTGCATGGCGCCCGCAGGTTCGTCTGCCGCCGCGGCCGACTTCGTTCAGTGAGTCAGGCCTCAAACCGGGCAGTGCCCCGGAAGTTCGTCATGGCCTGACACGGATGGGCCCGCACTCATACCACTCACATCACAAGAACAGGTGAGCATTTACATGCCAATGACCAGCAGGCGAGCCGTCCTGGGCATGGCCGGCGCCGGCGCCGCCGTCGCCGTGGCCGGCACCGGCCTCCTCAGCGGGACCGGCCTTTTCCAGGCGGAGGCGCAGGCGGCCGAGGCGCTGGCCGGTGTCAACGAGCCGACGTTCAACGCGCTGACACCGTTCAAGGACGCACTGCATGTCCCGCCGACGCTACGGCTCGACGGTACAGGGACCACGGAGATCGACCTCGTCGAGTCGTCCATGCGTCTCCACTCCCAGATGCCGCCAGCCGCCTGTGGACCTACAGGGGCCACTTCCCCGGACCGACCATCGAGGTGCGCAGCGGTCAGCGAGTCCGGGTCGCTTGGAACAACAAGCTGAAGGGTGCCATTCCGGTCAAGGCCGTGTGGGTGCGTTCCGAGGGCCCCGGGCCTGGTCTGCTGCCCTACAACCGGCCGGGGTCGCAAGGTGGTTCCCCGCGGCCTGAGGAAGACAGGCTCACTGCTTGGACCACGGTCCATGTGCACGGTGGCCACCAGAACGCCATCAATGACGGTGCGGCGGACTACGCGGTCGCACGCGGGCACGCGCAGTTGGCCGAGTACGTCAACGACCAGGCGGCGACGCATCTCTTCTACCGTGATCACGCGATGGCGGTGACCTCAACACCGTTGCATTTGCCTCCGTGAGCGGTTCGCGAGCCCGTGCTCGAAGAACGTGATGGCGGTATGGATGGTGTAGTTCTGGCTGGTCGTGGGCTGTTGTCCGGCGTTCGGCCCGTATTTGCTGGTGGGGTTCTTACGGGTGCGGGCTCTGACGCGGTGCCGGTGGCGGGCGGGGTGGAGGGCGTCGAGGACGGCCCAGCCGATGGTGCCGACGAGGTCGGCGGGGCCCGCCGGGGAGAGGACTCCGGTCGTGCTGATGACGGTGTCGGCGGTGGTGGCCAGCAGGACGTCTGCCCCGAAACGATCAACAGGCGCATCCGCGACATCCGCCAACTCCTGAAAAAGTTGGAGCACACCATCGAACCCGCCGACTGCCAACTCACCACGCTGGAACACCTCTACGACCACGCGAGCGCGACCGGCATCGCCCTCCCACCAAAGATCAAGACAGCGAGTTAATGATCCGCAGGCCCTAACTTTCCGGCATTGGGCTCATAGGCCGGGGTGGAAACCCCGAGGTTGCACGCTGGCTACATGTCAGCCTGACAAGTCGACACCTCGATCACCCGATTACAAGTTCCGCGGCCTCGAACCGCTCGGCCGCCTCCAGCCGCACCCGATCCCGCCTCTCCTGCTCGGCGGGCGTCAGCTCGCCCCCTTGCACGTACCGCACACAGTCGTACCCTGAGAAAAGACCGTGGTTTTCTGTTCTGGCGGCCACTGTTCAGGAGACCAGGATTGCGCTACGGGGACGGGGCAGGGGATCGAGGCGGGACTGGCCGCGAAGTTCGGTGTGATCTTTCCGCACCTGGATGAACGGCAGCGGCGGTTGCTGATGGGGACGGAAGATCCATCGGCCAGCCCCTTGCCGCTGCGGTCGAGGGAAGCGTTGCGCGTAAGCAATATTGTCGATCTAGTCGGCCGGATCAGACCGTTGAGTAAGGCCAGCCAAAACCGCCACGGTCAAGGTGGGCGATCACTTAGCTGTGTTCCGGCCCCAGCTCTCACTAGCAGTCCATGCAAGTGCGTGGACCTCGTTCATGTAGTTCAGCGTGCCTGCATCGACCACTCTGAATTTTGCAAGGGACCCAGCTGATGGGGAACTCTCACGATGCTTTGACCGCTGATCCGGCTGACAATCTGACCACTCCCGCCAAATGCGAGCAACGCTTCGCGGAGGTGCTGGCCGATATCATGGGCACCGAGCACGTGTCAGTTGACAGCCATTTCTTCGATGACCTCGGTGCCGACTCGATGCTGATGGCCCGTTTCTGCGCCCGGGTGCGCAAGCAGGCCGACCTGCCGGCGGTGTCGATGCCGGACATCTACAAGCACCCGACGATTCGAAGGCTTGCAGCCGCCCTCGCCAACGACGTCTTGACCGCTGATCCGGCTGACAATCTGACCACTCCCGCCAAATGCGAGCAACGCTTCGCGGAGGTGCTGGCCGATATCATGGGCACCGAGCACGTGTCAGTTGACAGCCATTTCTTCGATGACCTCGGTGC
>NZ_JBEOXF010000036.1:38359-83135 GCF_040296405.1 Streptomyces sp. NPDC002133
GCCCGGGTGCGCAAGCAGGCCGACCTGCCGGCGGTGTCGATGCCGGACATCTACAAGCACCCGACGATTCGAAGGCTTGCAGCCGCCCTCGCCAACACCAAAACCGACACCAAAACCAGGCCTGCCTCGCAGCCAGCAACTCCGGCGGCTCTCAGTGAGCCGCCGAGGCGGGCGCGCAATGGTGAGTACGTCCTCTGCGGGGCGTTGCAGCTCCTGTTCCTCCTCGGCTACCCCGCCCTTACCGCGATCGTCGCGGTGAAGGGCTACGAATGGGTCTCGGCCAGCCCGACCCTGGTCGACATCTACCTGCGGGCGGTCGCGTACGGCGGCGCGATGTTCCTCGGCCTCTGCGCCCTTCCGATCCTGCTCAAGTGGGTGCTTATTGGCCGGTGGAAGCGGCAGCAGATCCGCGTCTGGAGCATGGCGTACTTCCGCTTCTGGCTCGTCAAGACCCTGGTCCAGCGGAACCCGATGGCGCTGTTCGTCGGTTCACCGCTCTACGTGCTCTACCTGAGGGCACTGGGCGCGAAGGTCGGGCGCGGCGCCGTCATCTTCTCCAGGAACGTGCCCGTGTGCACCGACCTACTCAGCGTCGGCGACGGCGCGGTGATCCGGAAGGATTCGTTCTTCAACGGCTACCGGGCCCACAACGGCATCATCCAGACGGGCGCGGTCAGCCTCGGCAAGGACGCGCTCGTCGGCGAGATGACGGTGCTCGACATCTGGACCTCGCTGGGTGACGGGGCCCAGCTGGGGCACTCCTCCTCGCTGCACGCCGGACAGACCGTGCCCGACGGGGAGCGCTGGCACGGCTCCCCCGCGCAGCCGACCGACGTTGACTGCCAGCGGATCCCCACGATGGACGTCAGCACCCGGCGACGGGTCGTCTTCGCGACCGTGCAGCTGGTGAACCTGCTTCTGGTGGGTACGCCGCTGACGTTCGTCATCGTGGTCCTCGCGCTCACGAAGGTCCCGCAGCTCGTCACGCTGTTGGCCGCGGGACCGGTCTCCTTCACGAGCTGGGCGTTCTACCGCGACGACGCGCTGGTCATATCCGCCGTGCCCTTCTTCGGCGCCGTGCTCGTCGGCCTCGTGTTCGTGGGAACCGTTCCGCGCGTGCTGAACCTCTTCATCAAGCCGGACAAGGTCTACCCGCTGTACGGATTCCACTACTGGATCCACCGCGCGATCGCCCGCACGAGCAACAGCAGGTTCTACATGACTCTCTTCGGTGGCACCTCCTACATCGTCCACTACCTGCGTTGGCTGGGCTACGACCTTCGCGGGGTGCGGCAGACCGGTTCGAACTTCGGCGAAATGGTCAAGCACGACACCCCGTTCCTCAGCGCGGTCGGCAGCGGAACGATGGTCGCGGACGGGCTGTCCATCATCAATGCCGATTTCTCGAACACGTCGTTCCGGCTGTCCCGCGTGTCGATTGGGGCAGAGAACTTCCTTGGGAACATGATCGCCTATACCGCGCAGGGCAAGACGGGCGACAACTGCCTCCTCGCGACGAAGGTCATGGTTCCCGTCGACGGACAGGTGCGGGAAGGCGTGGGCCTGCTGGGCGCGCCCAGCTTCGAGATCCCGCGGTCGGTCAAGCGTGACAAGCATCTCGACGTGGGGAGCAAGGACGAGCTGCGCCGCCGCCTCCGGGCCAAGAACGTCTACAACACCATCAGCATGGCGCTGTTCCTGCTGGTGCGCTGGATCTTCATCTTCATCGTCACCGTGCTCTACCTGGCCGCCATTGACCTCTGGGCCCCCCTGGGTGCGCTCGCGTTTGCACTGGCCACCGCCGGGGTCTTCGTCTTCACCGTCGCCTATAACGTCCTGGTCGACCGGCTGTTCCGGCCGCTGCAGGCCTTGCGGCCGCAGGGCTGCTCGATCTACGACCGCGCCTTCTGGCGGCACGAACGCTTCTGGAAAGTGAGTTCCCTCGCCTATGTCCTCGTCTTCAATGGCACCCCGCTCAAGAACGTGATCTGGCGGCTGCTGGGTATGCGGATCGGCCGCCGGGTCTTCGACGACGGCCTCCGCGTGCCCGAGCGGACGTTCACCACGATCGGGGACGACTGCACCCTCAATGTGGACACCATCATTCAGTGCCACTCGCAGGAGGACGGAGGATTCAAGTCGGACCGCATGGTGATCGGTGCCGGCTGCACGCTCGGTGTCGGCGCATTCGTCCACTACGGCGTGACAATGGGCGACGGCGCGGTGCTCGCCACCAGCTCCTTCCTCATGAAGGGCGAGGAAATGCCACCGCACGCACTGTGGGGCGGGAACCCGGCCCAGAAGATGCGCGAGCAGTCGGCTGACCTTCAGGTGCGCAGGATCAGCCTCGACGACTGCGCCGCCGTGCTCGTCCGCGGCGGCTGACACCCGGCAAACGTGGAACGTAGGGACGATTCGATGGACAATCGGGTTGAAACCGGCCGGGAGTTCTGGCGGGCTGTCCTGCGCGCGGGCGGCGCGACCGCGATCCCGCGGTGGACGCTCGACCCGGCACCGGGCGTCGCCGAGCACGTCGCGACCCTTGATGACGACCTCGCGGCAGGCGTGCGCCAGCTGGCCTACGAGCTGGAGCTGCCGCTGCACTCGGTGGCGCTGGCCGCGCACGCGAAGGTGCTGGCGGCGCTGTCCGGCGAGCAGGACGTGGTGATCGGCTACGCGGCCAGGCCCGGTGGGCGGCCGCTGCCCTGCCCGCTCACGACCGAAGCCCGCTCCTGGCGGTCGCTGCTGCAGGACACCGCTCGGGTCGAGTCGGACCTGCTACAGCACAGGGACTTCGCGGTGGACGAGCTCAAGCGCGAGCTGGGCGTGGCCGGGCCGGCGTTCGAGACCGAGTTCGACCCGATCGGCAGCCTCGACACCGGCGGCAAGATCAGCACTGACCTCGCCGAGGACGCCGTGCTCCGGGTGGCGCTCGCGACCCCCGGCGGCCGCCTCGCGCTGCACCTGCACTACCGCACCGACGCGCTCGACGCGGGCAGCGCCGAGAGGATCGCCGGCTACCAACTCACCGCCCTCGCGCTGATGGTCGCCGGCCCGGGCGCCGAGCACGGGCGGGCGAGCCTGCTGTCGGACGAGGAGCTGCGCTTCCAGCTCGACCGGCTGGCCGGGCCGCGCCGGGAGCTGCCGGACCGCCGGTTCCACGAGCTGTTCGAGCAGCGCGTGCGAATGCACCCGGACGCCGTCGCGGCCGTGCACCGCGACCAGCAGTGGACCTACCGGGAGCTCAACGCGCACGCTAACCGGCTGGCGCGGGCACTGCTGGCGCGTGGCCTGCGCCGCGAGGGCGTGGTCGCGGTGGTGACCGAGCGGAGCCTGGACTGGATGGCCTCCGTCATCGCGATCTTCAAGGCCGGTGGCACGTGTCTGCCGATCGAGCCGTATTTTCCGGCCGATCGGATCGCGACCACGCCGGCGCGGGCCGAGTGCACGCTGGTGCTGACCGAACCCGGCACCACCATGCTCGACAAGGCCCTCGACACGCTGCCCGGCGTGCAGAAGATCATCATCGAGGAGGCCTGCGCCGAGGGCCATGCCGACGACGACCTGGGCGTCGCCGTGGCGGCCGATCAGCTCGCCTACATCTACTTCACTTCCGGCTCCACAGGCGAGCCCAAGGGGGCGATGTGCGAGCACGCCGGCCTGCTCAACCACCTCTACGCCAAGATCGACGACCTTGGGGTGGGCCCGGCGCACGGCGCGCCCGTGGTCGCCCAGACCGCGCCGCAGTGCTTCGACATCTCGCTGTGGCAACTGCTGTCGGCGCTCCTGGTCGGGGGGCGAACCCTGATCGTCGAGCAGGAGGTAATCCTCGACGTCGCGCGGTACGTCGACACGATCGTCCGCGGCCGGGTCGGCGTCCTGCAGGTCGTCCCGTCCTATCTCGAGGTCGTGCTGACCTACCTCGAGCAGTATCCCCGGAAGCTTCCAGACCTGCGGTGCGTGTCGGCCACCGGCGAGGGGCTGAAGAAGGAGCTCGTGCAGCGCTGGTTCGGGTTGTACCCCGAGATCAGGCTGGTCAACGCGTACGGGCTGACCGAGACCTCCGACGACACCAATCACGAGATCATGACGCGGGTGCCCGAGTCCGACCGGATCCCGCTCGGTCCTCCTATCCACAACGTGCACGTCCACGTTGTCGACGAGCACCTGTCCCCGGTGCCCCTCGGTGCCCCTGGCGAGATCGTCTTCTCCGGGGTCTGCGTCGGCCGCGGGTACGTCAACGACCCCGAGCGCACCCGGCGAGCCTTCATGGCCGACCCGCACCGGCCGGGCCAGCGACTCTACCGGGGCGGCGACCACGGCCGCCGGCTGCCCGAGGGCAAGCTGGAGTTCCTCGGCCGCCGGGACACCCAGGTCAAGATCTCCGGCTTCCGGATCGAGATCGGTGAGATCGAGAACACCCTGCTGCGGGTGGACGGGGTCCGCGACGGCGCCGTGGTGGTCGCCGAGCGGGCCGACCGCAGCAAGCACCTGGTGGCCTTCTACTCCGACCCGCGGCCGCTCGAGGCCGAGGTCCTGCGCCACCGGCTGGGCGAGTCGCTGCCCGGGTACATGGTCCCGGCGATCTTCCACTGGCGGCAGAGCCTGCCGCTGACCGGCAACAGCAAGATCGACCGGAAGTCACTGACGGCGCTCGGCGGAGAGCTCGCGGAGCTCGAGGTCGCCGAGGAGGACTACCACGCCCCGAGCACGCCTGCTCGCCGACCGTCAAGGTGAACGCCGGATGACCACGTCCCTCGTGCGACCGTTCGCGGTCATCTCCGGTGCCCAGGTCCACCGCGCGAGTTGTCGAACCCCCGCGTCCAGCGCCCAGGCGATCCCGGCCCTGCCCTCGGAGACGAGCCGGCGCAGGGCCGAGGGCTGGGATTCGTGGGCTGCCAGGCAAAAGCGACAGAAAGGAATCCGCCGAAATGATCATCCGATTGCCGGACCTCGTTGCGAGGTCCGCCCAACGCAACCCCGGCGCGCCCGCCCTGACCGCACGGACGACCACGATCTCCTACACCGATCTGCACGAGCGGACGGAGCTCGCGGCCGCCGGCCTGCGCGACCTCGGCCTCGATGGTGGCGAGCGCGTCGCGGTCTTCCTCGACAAGAGGATCGAGACCGTCGTGGCGCTGCTCGCCTGCTCGCGGGCCGGTGGCGTGTTCGTCCCGGTGAATCCCGTGCTGCGGGCCGGGCAAGTGAGGCACATCCTCGACGACTGCGCCGTGCGGGTACTGGTGACCTCCACGGACCGGCTGCGGACCCTGCGCGCCGAGCTCGCCGCCTGCAAGTCACTCTCCCACGTCCTCGTGCTGGGCGACTCGCTTGTTGAGGACGAGGAAGCCCCTTACCGCGTGCTCCCCTGGTCGAAGGTCGCCGAGCCCGCGAGCCAGGCCGTGTGTCCTCCGACGGGCGGCGTCGACACGGATGTGGCCGCGATCCTCTACACGTCGGGGAGCACCGGGGCCCCGAAGGGCGTCGTGCTGTCGCACCGCAACCTCGTCGTCGGCGCGGAGAGCGTCAGCACTTACCTGAACAACACGGCAGAGGACCGAATCCTGGCCGTTCTCCCGCTGAGCTTCGACGCCGGACTGAGCCAATTGACGACCGGCTTCTGCGTCGGCGCCCATGTGGTGCTCGCCAACTACCTGCTGCCGGGGGATGTCGTCCGGCCGTGCGCGAAGCACCGCATCACCGGGCTGGTGGGCGTACCGCCGCTGTGGATCCAGCTCGCAGCCCAGACGTGGCCGTCCGAGGCCGTGGCCGGGGTGCGCTACTTCGCAAACACTGGGGGGCGACTCCCGCGCGTTACCCTGCAACGACTGCGAGCGATCTTCCCGACCGCAACGCCATACCTGATGTACGGCCTCACAGAGGCGTTCCGCTCCACCTACCTCGATCCCCGGGAGGTCGACCGGCGGCCCGATTCGATCGGCAAGGCCATCCCGAACGCCGAGATCCTCGTGGTCCGGGAGGACGGCGGCCTGTGTGGTCCGGGAGAGCCGGGTGAGCTGGTGCACCGAGGTCCGCTTGTCACGTTGGGTTATTGGAATGACGCGGAGCGCACGGCCGAGCGGTTCCGGCCGCCGCCGAACCGTCCGGTCGAGCTGTGTACGCCCGAGCTGGCGGTCTGGTCCGGCGATGTCGTCGTCCGCGACGAGGAGGGCTTCCTGTACTTCGTCGGACGGCATGACGACATGATCAAGACATCGGGATATCGGGTCAGCCCGCAAGAGATCGAGGAAGTGGCGTACGAGACTGGCCTGGTCCACGATGCCGTCGCGCTCGGCCTCGAGGACGAGGCACTTGGCCACCGGATCGTCCTCGTCGTGACACCCTGCGATCCCGCCGGCTTCGACCCGGCCGCGGTGACCGCACGCCTGCGGCAGGAACTACCCGGCTACATGGTGCCCGCCGAGGTGGTGGTCCTTGGTGTCCTGCCCCGAACGCCGAACGGCAAGTTCGACCGGGCCTTCCTTCGCCACGAGCTCACCGCCTCCCGCCCTCAGGTGCCCGCATGACCGCAGGCGCCTACGCGCACCCCACGATCAGCCGGTTCGCGATCGCCGACGGCATGCTCCGCATCGGCGGCCTCCCGGTCGGGTTGCTCGCTGAGCGCGCCGGTGCCACCCCGTTCTTCACCTACGAGCGCACCGGCCTCACCCGGCGTGTCGAGGAACTGCGCCGCGCCCTGCCGGACGACATCCACCTCAGCTACGCGGTCAAGGCCAATCCGATGCCCGCCGTGGTGCAGCACTTCAGCAGGCAGGTCGACGGCTTCGATGTTGCATCGGCAGGCGAGATGGCTGTCGCGCTGGACACGCCGATCCCTGCTGACCGAGTGAGCTTCGCAGGACCAGGCAAGACTCCTGCGGAGCTGAGTCGCGCCGTGGCGGCCAGGGTGACGATCAGCCTCGAATCGGAGACTGAAGCGTTGCGGGTGGCGGCCATCGGGGAGTGGCTGGGTGTGCGGCCCCGCGTCGCGGTCCGCGTCAATCCCGACTTCCAGGTCAAGGGCTCGGGCATGCGCCTCGGCGGCGGCTCGCAGCAGTTCGGTGTTGACGCTGAGCAGGTGCCCGCGCTCCTCACCCGGCTAGCGGCGATGGACCTCGACGTCCTCGGCTTTCATGTCTTCGCCGGCTCGCACAACTTGTACGCCGATATCCTTGCCGAGGCCCACGGCAGGACCGCCGACCTCGTCGTGCGGCTCGCCGGCGCAGCCCCACAGCCTGTCCGCTACGTCAACCTCGGCGGTGCGCTCGGTATCCCGTCCTTCGAACGCGACCAGGCGCTGGACCTCGCGACCATCGGCGACAACCTCGCTGCGGTGATGTCCGAGCGGCTCCGCCCCGCGCTGCCCGAGGCGCGGATCCTCCTCGAGCTCGGCCGCTTCCTGGTCGGCGAAGCCGGCGGATACGTCACCCGAGTCGTCGACCGCAGGAGTCGCGCAGCCACACCGTCCTCGTCGTCGATGGCGGCCTCCACCACCAGCTCGCTGCCTCGGGGAACTTCGGGCAGGTCATCCGCAAGAACTACCCGGTCGCCATCGCGAACCGAATGGGCGTCCCGGGTGCTGAGACTGTCAGCGTCGTCGGGTGCTTGTGCACCCCGCTGGACCTGCTCGCACGTGATGTCTGCCTCCCGCGTGCCGAGATCGGCGACCTTGTGGCGGTCTTTCAGGACCGCGCCTACGGGATGACGGCCAGTCCCACAGCCTTCCTCGGCCATCCGACACCGACGGAGGTGCTGGTGTAGATCGCAGGCCGCCGGGTCTGCACGACCGATGAGGAGAAGCCATATGACTCGCTCGCCAGAGATCTCGCAGGCGATTTTCGAGGACGTCAAGGCCGTCGTGGTGGTCACGCTGGACATCGAGGACCAGGCCGATGACCTCGGGCCGGAGACGGGACTATACGGCAATCTTCCTGAGCTCGACTCGCTCACCGTCGTCAAGCTCATCGTCGCATTGCAGAAACGGTTCGGGATCGAGATCGAGATCGAGATCGTCGGTGACACCTTCGACACCCTCGGGCGGCTCGCGGCCTTCGTGGAGTCCAAGGTGCGCTGAGAGCCGCTCCGCGGAGTCGAGTACTAAACCCGGATCCACCGTCCGGATCTGTTGAAGAGCGACGTGCCCAGAAGATCAGACGCCCTCTGACCAGGAACGATGTGTCTTGCGACGGAGACATCAACCTGATCGAGAAGGCATCTGACTGGATGCGAGCATCTCATGACCCTTGGCGCGTGTCCGTGACCTTCGACGAGCCGAACCTCGTGCCCGCGGCGGGGCTCCAGCCGGCTGCCCTTGCCGGAAACCTCGTCCGCCCAGGTCACGCGGCATGTTCGTACTCGTGGAGGATGCCGCCCAGGCGTTCACGCCTGCGTATGTCGAGGCGGGTGATCTGCCCTGGATCGGTGATCGCAAGGGGTGCAGCGGTCGCGCGTTCGCGATGCCCTGATGCGGCCTATGGGAAGTTGTAGAACCGCTCGAACTCCTGGAGGCGGTCGACGTCGCTCATACCGATGGGCCGCGCCGCGCCGTCCAGCCGGACCCCGGCACGGGGGATGTGGCGACAGCTGCCCCTGCCCGTGCTGATCCTCGGTGTTCCGGCCGTCGTCGCACTCGGCTGGGCACTGCCTGTCCTGGGAATCACCCTGCTCGGATTCCTTGTTGTGGACATCACGGTTGGGCTCGTCCGGCGCGCCCGCCCTGCATAGCGCCGTAGCCGAGCCAGGCAGCGAGTGTTACCGGCTCGGCAGGCGGGGCCAGGCCGCGAACACCCTATGCCGGCGATCCCGTCCATCGACGCACTGGTCGCTACACCGGGCAAGGCCCCCGTCCGTGGCGAGTCGGGCAACCGCGCAGGAGCGCCGTTCGCCACCTCACGGAGGCGGCCCTTGCCGAACACAGCAAGGTCGCGCCGCCGCTCGGAAGCCGCTCGCCGCGTACCCGCACCACCCCACGTAACGCGAATTGATGCCGAGTGGGAGTTACCGGCTTCGTCGATAGCGCAGGCCGGGACTGGCCGGCCTCGCAGCGAGCGCCGAAAGATCATCAACGGCAGGTCCACAAGATCCGCACCGTAACCCGCGCGCGTACGCGGCGGAGACGTGGCGGGAGGGTGCGCGGAAGGGGTGCCGGTACGGTCGGACCGTACCGGCACCCCTTCGCCGCCCGGAGGAGATTCCGCCCCAGGCAGGAAGAGCTCCCGGCCTGGGGCGGGTGTCAGCTCGTCAGGTAGACGTCATTGACGGTCTGCTCAACGGCGTTGCCCTGATTGTCGACGGCCACGGCCTTGAAGGAGACGCCGCCCCCGCCGCGCGAGGGTTGGTGACCAGGACGGCACCGTTGCGCACCGCCAGCTTGTGCCAGTGGGCACCCTTGTCATAGGAGGCCCGCACACTCAGGGACTTGAGGTTGCGACCGGCCGCGGTTCCCTTCACGCTCACCGGCACCTTCATCTTCGCCCCGTCCCTCGCGGACGCTCACGTCGTCCCGCGTCTGCGGGCCCCTCGCTGGAGTGCCGCTGGCCGGACAGTCGGCTCCGCGGCCGCGGGGATGGTCCCTAGACCACGCGCATGTCCCGCTCGACGGCCGCTGCTGGGCCGAGGAGTTCGACGCCTCCGCCCCTGACACGGCCACCGCCCTCACGTGTGAGCGCTGCTGGAGCAGCTGGGCGAGGGCTGACCGCCAGGGGCGGGACCGGTGATCGGTCGGGGCCGATCCTGGGAGCGCTCAGCTCTCGTCCGGCTCCAGACGCAGCGAGATCGAGTTGATGCAGTACCGCTGGTCGGTCGGGGTCGGGAAGCCCTCGCCCTCGAAGACGTGGCCCAGATGCGATCCGCACCGCGCGCACCGAACCTCCGTGCTGGTGGAGGTTTCCGGGATGAGTTCGACCGCGTCGGTGTCCTTGGGGTCGTAGAAGGACGGCCAGCCGCAGTGTGAATCGAACTTGGTGTCGGAACGGAACAGCTCGGCCCCGCAGGCCCGGCACGAGTATGTGCCGACCGTCTTGGTGTTCGTGTACTCGCCGACGAAGGGGGGCTCGGTCGCTGCCCGGCGCAGCACTGCGTACTCGCCCGGGGTCAGCTCCGCACGCCACTGCTCGTCCGGCTTTTCGACGTCGTACGTCATGAAATACGCCTCCTCGGCTGTACAGGCGGGCCAGTACGTCCGGACCGAAGTCCATAACGTCGCCCGCGCCATGGGAAAGAAAGAACGGGATCGCGGGGCTTCGCCATCCCCGCGATCATCTGATGGCCGCTGTGTCCCTCACCGCCGTGACCGGCCGCCAGAAACCGAACAGCTGCCGAGCACGGCAGTTGATGCCGGCAAGTACTCCGGGTCACCCGCGCCGAACACCTGGTGCCGTATCCGATGACGGCATGCCTGAGCGCGTCCCCGACGCCGTCCCCTGGGCAGCGCGACTACCCGCAGTGGCACGGAGCCGACGGGGAACACGCCGCGGGGCGGCCGGGTTCGTCCGGCCGCGCCCTTGGAAGGTCGTGCAGGTGCGCCGCGCGTTCCTGGAGCCGACCTCACGCCTCCACGCGCTTGGGGAGCCGCCAGTTCGGACGGACAAAGTGGCAGGTGTAGCCGTTCGGGTAGCGGCGCAGGTAGTCCTGGTGCTCCGGCTCCGCCTCCCAGAACTCGTCGGCGGGAACCACCTCGGTCACCACCCTCCCCGGCCACAGGCCCGACGCGTCCACATCGGCGATGGTGTCCTCCGCGACCCGCCGCTGCTCCTCGTCGAAGTAGAAGATGGCGGACCGGTAGCTGGCGCCCATGTCGTTGCCCTGCCGGTTCTTCGTGCTCGGGTCGTGAATCTGGAAGAAGTACTCCAGGATCGTTCGGTAGTCGGTCACGTCGCCGTCGAAGACGATCTCGATCGCCTCGGCGTGGTTGCCGTGGTTGCGGTACGTGGCGTGGGGGACATCGCCGCCGCTGTACCCCACTCGGGTGCTCTGCACACCGGGGAGGGACCGGATCAGGTCCTGCATGCCCCAGAAGCATCCACCTGCCAGCCACGCCTTCTGCTCGTTCATGTTCACAGTCCGTTTCTTCGAAGTTCTTCCATTGAGGACAGGTCCCGTATCCGGTGACTCATACCGGAAGCGGGGCCTTGCAGCGGGGTCGGCCGACCCCGCCGGCCCGCGCGCGCGATCAGACGGCGACCGCGTTGATCGCCATGGGCGATGTTGCCGCGGGTCGCCGTGGAGCACGGGGCGCAGCGGGCTGGGCAGCCCTGGCCTGGTCGACACCGTCGATCTCGAGGTCCAGGAGCCCTGCGAGAAAGTAGCCGTCAGCCCGCGATCGAGGGTTGGCTCGGCGTTGATCTCGGGGCTCCACCACGCTTCGTCGACAGCGCCAGGCCTTCGGCGCACTGGGCCCGGCCGCCACTTACGGTCGGCACTGGCGATTCCGACGGCGATGTCGGTGTTCGATGTCACACTTCCCCCCGAGAGGGAAATGCGATACCCGCCCGGGCGATGACGCTATGGTGCCAGCCCCAGAATCACCTGTCAAGGGGGTGACGGTCTCGGGTCGGATCGGTCCTCATAGACCGTACGGTGCCGTACCAGGCGGGTACGCAGGGTGAGCAGGAGTAGTGGCGGCGGCCTACAAGTGAGCGCGACCATCGGGCAGGGCCAGGTGCGGCTTCGATCATTTCAAGGAACAGCGGTTGGCGACCGGCTGCGGAGCCAGTTGTCGATCAGCCGGCTTGTGAATGTCGAAGGGAAATGACGACACTGTCGAGTCCGCGAACGCGGGACGGTCGGCTGGCCGTCGAACGGGTCCACGACGCGCGACGTCCAGCGCATCCTCAGCACTGAACGACGCCGGGGAGTCTCCGCCCATGGCATTCACCTACCGTCTCCGTACGCTGTGCCTCATATCCGAATGGCGCTACAACGAGACGGCTGAGCAGCTCACCGACTGGGTAACCGTAAAGCGAACCAAACTCAACATCGGTGCGAGAAAGCAGCAAACTCATTTCCCAAGGGTCGTACCCCGATCGTGCGCCGCACGGGGAACTGCTTCTCGGTCCACGCGATGTTCGCGATCAGCACCAAGGGGGCGCATTCACTTCATGGCATTCACGCGGACTTTCGACGCGCGTGTCATGTGCGCTTCCCGGAGCGCCTCATCTGCCGCTTCGACCGCGAGGTCCACCGTGCGATGGACGGGCACTTCGCCCACCGTTCCCGTGCGGTCCGCGACTGGCCGGCCGAGCACGCCTACCAGCTCGAACTGCACTTCCTGCCGTCATACTCACCAGAGCTCAACCCGGACGAGCTGGTCCATGCCGATCTCGAGCACAGTCTGCCCATACGTGGCCGGGCCCGCGACCAGGCCCACCTCTCCGCAGAAACCGCAGGTCTTCCGGTGCCGGCGCCGGCCGCACATCGTCTGCGGCTGTTTCTACGGCCCCCACGTCCGCTATACGATCGAATAGAACCTTTGAGTTTCCGATCAATAAATAGGAACCCGTTTATCGAGAGCTCAGCAAGGCATTTTCAACGGATCACTCCCAGTCCGTTGAGGCCGAGTGTCGCTCGCGCGATCGCCGATCCCGCAGGGGATCAGCGTAGGCTGGTGGGCATTATGGCAGTGGTGGAAGTCGTTCAGCTTTTGGTCTCGCCCGTGCACCGGTGTACGGGGCGGCCCTCCGACGGGCCGTCCCCGGCACATGACGGCGAACTCGTCTCGCGTGCGGAGATCCGGGCGAACCTCGGCATCGTCGGTGACCGCTACTTCAACCGACCGGCCCATCGCAATGCCGCCGTCACGCTCATGGCCGCGGAGAACCTCCCCGTGGACATCAACCCGGCAGTCGATCTCCGGCTGACGCGTCGCAACGTCCTGCTCCGGGGGATCGACATCGACGCTCTCGTGGGCAAAACCGTGTCACTCGACACCGGTGAGGGCCCGGTTCTGCTGTCCGTGCGGCGTCCCGCCAGGCCCTGTGCCTGGATGGACACCTTCATCGGTCCGGGGGCGCACCGCGCTTTGCGTGACAAGGGCGGTGTGCGGTGTACGCCGCTGACGGACGGATGGCTCACTCTGGGGCCGGCTGAGTTCAAGGTGCTGCCCTCCGTCCCGGGGTGAGGCCCCGATCGGTGAGGCCCCGATCACGGCCGACGCCGGCCTCGTCGACGACGGGGTACTGCTGGACTCCAGAAGCACCCGGTACATCCACCCTGCGCAAGGCCGAAGCGTGGCAGTTGCTCAGATGCCTCCCTGCTCGACACCGCCGACCAGTACCGGTGTGCGGGAGGTGCTTCGTGGCGAACGGCACCGTGTCGTCGATCCGGCCGCCCGGCAGCGGTCGCGGGCATCCGTCCAGGTCTTCGGGACATACAGTTCCCGGTCGATCAGCGCGCGCCCCTTGGCCGAGGCATAGACGAGGAAGGTGCCGACACATGGTCACACATCGTCGCGAACCGCGTCCTCTTCCCACTCGGAGTGGTTGAGCAGGCGCTGCACACCGTCCGTACGAAGCTGACCGACCTGCTCGGCCAGGTCCATCCGTTCTTCCTCTCCAGCGGCGCCAGCGGGCACGTCATATAGTCCAGAGCCCGATCACGCGGCTCCGACCTGCCAAAACGTCCCGCGAACCGGGCATGCAACCCTGCTATGCCCTCGGACCAGGACTCAACCTGCTCAACCGTCAGCGACTCGTCACACTGTCAGACAACGAGCACCAACACCGACCCGTCACGCGGACGTGTGACGATCCGTGCGGCTCTCAGTACGGATGCAACGAAGCTCCGGTTGAAGACGGATGACCTTGCCAAGTCGTCGTCCGCAACCGGAGCTTCGATGTGCCGTCAGTCTGCCACCGTCTGCTTGATCAAGTCGCCTTCGCATCAGCACCGCGCGTTGCCGTCGTTTGCCGAGCGTCTGGCGGTGCTGCCCGATCCGCGTCGGCGGCGGGGAGTGCGTCACCTGTTCGTGGCGGTGCTGCTGGTCGCTGCGTGCGGTGATGGCCAGGGCCCGTTCCTGGACCGCGATCGGGCAGCGTGGTCTTCAGCACCGCCGCGAGTGCCTTGGCCGCCGACCAGCACCTCGAGCCGCTGGTCGAGTTCCTGACCGCCCGCTACGGTCGGCGCTTCGACATGCAGGACATCGACCATGCGGCCGACTACCAGGGCTCCGGCCGCCTCAACCCGCCGACCGTCGTGCTTCGTCACTGGGGAAGCGCGGCTGATAGCTGCGGGAGACCTCGTGCACCTGGCGGAGGCCGAGGAACCCGAGGACGACCGCGGTCACGATGGCCGTGGCGGAGGCGACCAGGATCCGCAGGGTGTCCCCGGCGCCAGCGGCCTCGCAGACCACCGCGGCCAGCACGCCGGTGACGACGGAGTTGATGACGCCGACGACAACAGGTGAGCCGGACAGCCAGTGCGTCACCCCGATCCGGCGGCGGAAGCTGTAGGTCGTCCAGATCCCAGGCCGGTCGTCGTGGTGGCTCGCGATGAAGTACGGCTCGAGCTCCGGTGCGAGCTCGACGTACGCGTGCCGCAGCCGGTTCATGCCGATGATTAGCCACGTGTCCTCGATGTCCGCCTCGATCAGACGGAAGTACGTCCCGAACCCGACGAGCAGGACGACCGGCAGCACCAGCAACGCGAACGTCGTGAACCCCGACCCGAACCCGGTCACGTTGGCCACCAGCGAGAGCGCCACCACCGCGGCCGACAGCACCGTCAGATACGTCCCGGTCCGGCTGAAGATCTCGTGCCACGTCATGCTCCGCGTCGCCAGCAGACTCCAGTGCTCGGTCGCCAGAAACTGCGCGTGCGGCGTCCCGGCATCAACACCCTTGAGTTCTCTCATCCCCCGAGTGTGACCTCAGTCGTTCGACGAGTCTGAAGGGCCCGCCGGTGGTGTCAGCGGTGAGTTCGACGAAAAGCTTGCCGCGGGGGAGGTCATCGGTCGAGATGCGTCCCACATGCAGTGCACCGCGGACCCCGCCACCTGCCCGAGCTTCGTCCTTCAGCCGAAGCGGTGGAAGGTCGAGCAGACCTACGGGATCCTGATACTGCACCGGCGCCTGGTCAGCGACTACGAGCACCGGCCGGCCTCCTCCGCTTCCCGCGTCTACTGGGCGATGTCTCATGTCATGGCCCGCCGACTCACCGGTGCGAACGCTCCCACCTGGCGCGACCCGCAGGCGGCGACCGCGTGAACATCCAGCCTCTGTTCGACGCGCTCAGCATTCAGGAGGACGCCGCCCGGACCCTGACCGACGACCTCCGCGCGCAGATCACCGAACTGCAGACCCGGTTGAGGGAGGCCGAGACCCACCTCGAACATCTGGCGATCACCCGGAAGACCGCCATCGCCCTCGCCGACCGGATCCCCGCCCAGGCCAACCCGTTCGACCTGCCCGAGCACCCGGACTACCCCCGCATCCTCGCCGTCGTCAACCAGACAACCGGCCCACTCCGGGGGGCTGCGCGTCCAGCGGGTGTTCGCCGCCCCGTCGGTGATCGCACGGGCCGTGCTGGGCGTGCTGCTCGCCACGCTGCTCGGAGGGTTGCTGGACGATCCGGTCGCCGGGGCGATGGCCGGCGTCGGTGCGTTCATCTGCGGCATCGGCACGCTGCTGAGCCCACTGCGGCACCGTGTGGTGAACGCGCTCGGGATGGCCGCGGCCTTCAGCGCAATGGCGGTGCTGGGGGCCCTGGTGCACGGCACCACCTGGCTGTTCCTGCTGCTGCTCGCGGTCGCGGCGTTCGCCGCCGGGCTGTGGCGGACGTTGGGCGTCGCGCCCGGCATCCGGGGTTGCCTCACGCTCATCGGGCTGATGATCACGGCTGATCTCGCTCCCGACGTGCACGGCGGCCTGGTGATGGCCGGGTGGATCGCGACCGGGACCGGACTCGTCGTGGTGGTGCAGCTGCTCCCGCCGTACGATCCGCGGTTCGCCGCTCAACGCCGCGCCCTGGCAGCCCTGTACCGGTCACTCGCCGAGGGCTCGGTCTCGGCGGACTCCGCCGCCTTGGGCCGGTCTGCTCCGTTCACCGCGTCCCGGCAGGCCCTGGACCTGCTGCCGCAGTTCAGCCGGCCGCCGGCGGCGGCCATGTTCGGACTGCTCGGAGAGGCCGAGCGCATCCGCCGCGCGCTGCAGACCGTGCGGCTGACGGTACCCGCGTCGGCAGCGGCCGGGAACCAGGAGGCACTGGCTGCCGCCGCGCAGGTGCTGGGCGACATCTCCCGTACGGTGGCCTCCGGCCGCGAGCACCGCACCCCCGAGGATGTCTGGGCCCTCCTGGAGTCGTGGGAGGCCACCTCGCCCCTGCGCAGCCCGTGCGACCTGGCCGCGCGGCTACGGGCGGCCGAGGAGCAGCCGACCTGGTCCACCAGGCGGCTGCCGGGCCTGCTCGCGGAGTGGCTGCGGCTGCAGGACCGGCTCCTCCCCGACCTGCTGACCGGCTATGCCGACGTCGGAGCGACCGATCTGGCAGCCGTCGACGAACTGCGGGCGCGATCACGGCAGATCAGGGAGCACCTGGAGGCCGCGGTGGAGCAGTCGCACGCCGAGCCGGCCCGGCAGCGCGACCCCTGGTCGACCGTGCAGCTGGAGCAGATCAGCGCTCAGGTGTCCACGGTCGCCGGGTGCGTCACCCTGCTGCGCGAACACCTGCCGCGCACTGCGCAGGAGACCGTTCCGGAGCTGACCGAACTGGCCGATCCGCTGCACGAACACCTCGGCGCCCTGGCCCGTGCCGCCGCCGGAGCCGAGACCGTGGCCCCGGGAGCACTGCGGTCGGTGTTCGACTCCTTCGCCGCGTCCTCCGGCCTGCCGGCCGAGACGTCCGGCGGCTCCGACAGCGCCGCGGCCAGTCGGGCCGTCGCCCTGAGCGCCGCAACCGTCGACGCCATCGAGGCCCTCACCGCCACCATCGCCTCCCGCCACCACCCCCGTCGCCACGCGGCAGCGTGAAACTCCGCTGGCGAAGCTGAGAGGTGAGGACGTGCAACGGCACCTCGCCGCCTCATCGTGCGGGGAGGTGCCGTTGGCTCTATCGGCTCATCAAGCAGCTTCCGCTTGCGTTGTGCCGGGGATCGCTCCTTGGGCGTGCAGCACGGCGATCTCGTGGGGGCTGAAGCCCAGTTCGGTGAGGATTTCGTCGTTGTGCTCGCCCAGGTCCGGTGCCCGTTTGGCGGGGACCTTCGGTATCCCTCGGAGGGTGACCGGGCTGTTGATGGTGTAGTCGAGCCCGGTGACTCCTTCCAGGGGTACGACGATGTCGTTGGCGCGCAGTTGGGGGTCCTTGGCGGCTTCTTCCGGTGTCTGGATGGGGCTGTAGGTGACGCGTTCCCGGTCCAGGGCGTCCTTCCAGTGGGTGAAGGGTTGTGAGCGGAAGGCGGCGTCGAGCAGTTCGCTCGCTGCGGCGGCGTTCTTGACCAGGCCCTCGATGCCGGCGAATCGGGGATCCTCGCTGAGTTCGGGGTGCCCGATGGCCCGGGTCAGTCCGGGCCAGTTCATGGGTGAGGTTGCCAGCATGAACCATTGGCCGTCCGCCGTTTGGTAGGGGTTGGTCAGCGCGTTGACCGGGGCGTTGCGGTCGTGCAGCTCGAACGGTGTGCCGTTGGCGAGTGCGCCGGCGACGAGGGTTCCGGTGGCCCAGACGCCCGTGGCGAGCAGTGACGTTCCGACGTTGGCGCCTTGTCCGGTCCGTTCGCGGTGGTAGAGGGCGGTTGCGATCGCTGCGTAGATGGCGATTGCCGTGGTGTAGTCGCCGCTGCCCCAGACTGGGACGGTCGGTGGGGCTCCGGCGTCGCGGGTGGAGGCCAGCAGTCCGCTGCGTGACCAGTAGGCGGTGAGGTCGAAGCCCGGTTGGCGGGTGTCGGGGCCGGCGTCGCCGAAGCCGGTGAGGTCGGCGTAGATGACTTTGGGGTTCCAGGTCGAGACCTCGTCGTAGCCGAGGTGCAGCTTTTCGCGTGTGCCGTGCGGGAAGTTGGTGATCACCACGTCGGCCCACTGGACGAGGCGTTTGAGGACCTCGGTGGTCGCGGGGGATTTCAGGTCGATGACCATGCCGCGTTTGTTGCGGTTGGCGAGGTGCCAGCCGTAGTTGGCCTGTGCGCGCGGGCTGGGCGGTACGAAGCTGAGCCGGCGCTGGGGGTCGCCGTGTCCCGGCGGCTCGATCTTGATGACGTCGGCTCCGAAGTCGGAGAGCATGGTGGCTGCGGCCGGTGCCGCGATGAAGCTGGCCACGTCGAGGACCTTCAGGCCGGTGAAGACGGATTCGGTGGTCATTGCTGTCACCCCACGAAGGCGCTGTGGCCGGTGATGGACTTGCCGACGATGAGGGTCTGCATCTGGTGGGTGCCCTCGTAGGAGTAGAGGGCTTCGGCGTCGGCGAAGAACCGGGCGATGTCGTAGTCGAGGAGGATGCCGTTGCCGCCGAAGATCTCGCGGCTCCAGGCGACGGATTCCCGCATGCGGGCCGCGACGTACTCCTTGGCCAGCGCGGAGTGCTCGTCGCGGAAGATGCCCTGGTCCTGCAGCCGGGCGAGCTGTACGAGCATGCCCCAGGAGGCGGTGATGTTGCCGAGGCTCTTCACCAGGAGGTCCTGCACCATCTGGAACTTGGCGATCGGTCGGCCGAAGGCGATGCGCTGCTTGGCGTAGTCGAGTGCGAGTTCGTAGGCGCCGATCATGACGCCCAGGGCCTGCCAGGCGACTCCGCTGCGGGTGAAGCGCAGGATCTCGGCGATGTCCCGGAAGCCCTTGATGTTCTGCAGCCGGTTCGCTTCCGGTACGCGTACGTCGGTCAGGGTGATCTCGGCGTTCTGGACGATCCGCAGTGCGATCTTGCCCTCGATCTTCTCCGGCTTGAAGCCGGGGGTGCCCTTCTCGACGACGAAGGCCTTGACCTTGTTGTCGTCGACGTCGCGTGCGTAGACGACGACGTAGTCGGCGAAGGTGGCGTTGCCGATCCACTTCTTGGCGCCGTTGAGGGTCCAGGTGTCGCCCTCGCGCTGGGC
Organism: Streptomyces sp. NPDC002133; assembly: GCF_040296405.1. NCBI lineage: Bacteria > Bacillati > Actinomycetota > Actinomycetes > Kitasatosporales > Streptomycetaceae > Streptomyces > Streptomyces sp. NPDC002133. The sequence continues at coordinate 57,372 of NZ_JBEOXF010000036.1, forward strand.
GGTGGTGCGCATGCCGCCGGAGACGTCGGAGCCGCCGAGGGGCTCGGTCAGGGCGAAGGCGCCGATCTTGTCCATGGAGGCCATGGCGGGCAGGAACCTGTCGCGCTGTTCCTGGTCGCCGCCGTGGTAGATGGAGTAGAAGCCGAGTCCGTTGTGGACGCCGAAGAAGGTGGCGATGGAAGCGTCGACACGGCAGAATTCCGCGGCCAGCATGCCGCCGAGCAGGTGGCTGATGGCGGGCTTGTGCTCGCCGTAGCCCTCGTAGGCCAGGGCGTTCAGTCCGCTGCCGCGGAACTTCTCGATCACCTCGAAGGGGAACTCGGCCTTGCCCCAGTACTCGTTGACCAGCGGCCTTATCTCCTTGCTCAGGAAGGTGCGGGCCTTGAGCAGTATCTCGCGCTCCTCGTCCGAAAGCAGCGCCTCGTACTGGTAGAAGTCGGCGGCCTGCTGGTCGTCCAGCTGTGTGAGGGGGGTGGCGGTGGTGGTCATCTCAGTTCTCCTTCTGGTGCTGGTTGCGGCGGTTGTCTTCCAGGGCGGACAGGACGGCGAGTTGCTTGCGGTCGCGGGCTTCGGCGAGGTCGGTGTACGGCGTGGAGGCATATGCCTTCTCCACCGCCTGGATGACTCGCTCCCGGTCCTCGGGGTCCTTCGAGGGTTCACCGAGGGTCATTTGCTGCATGGACTTGCCGATGTGTTCGGTGATGTGGCGGTAGCCGCCGGGGCCGCCGCCCAGGTGCGCGCCGAGGAACGGCCCGACCGTGGCCCAGCGGATGCCGAGCGAGTGGGTCACGACGGTGTCCAGGTCCTCGGGGGTCACCACGCCTTGCTGGACGAGGTAGACGGCCTGGCGGCTGAGCGCGTTCTGCAGCCGGTTGCCCACGAAGCCAGGGATCTCCTGGCGTTCGACGACGGGGGCGCGGCCGAGGAAGGTGTAGAAGTCGACGGCGGCCTGTACGGCTTCCTCGGTGGTGCGTTCGCCGGGTACGACCTCGACGAGCGGGATCAGGTGGGGCGGGTTGAAGGGGTGTCCGATCAGGACCCGGCTCGCGTCCTCGAGCTCCCCGGTGAACGCGGTCGCCGGGATCGCCGACGACGAGCTCAGCAGCAGTGCGTGTGCGGGGGTCTCCCGGACCAGCTGGGCGAACAGCTCCTTCTTGAACTCGACGTTCTCGGGTCCGTTTTCCTGGACGACGTCGGCGTCCCGGACGGCTTCGGTGATGTTGGCCGCGATGTGGACCCGGTCGGCGAGGCCGTCGGTGTTCAGGCCCTGGGCGGCCAGGTGCGGGGTGAACTCCGCCAGCGCGGTGTCGATGGCCTCCTTCAGGTCGGGGCGCGGGTCGCTGACGTGGACGGTCAGGCCGTGTGCGGCGAACAGTGCCGTCCAGGACAGTCCGATGGTGCCCGCGCCGATCACGGCGGCGGTGCGGAAGCGGTGTGTCATTGCGTGTCTGCCTTGAGGTAGTCGAAGACCGGCTTGACCGGGGCGAGGGTCAGGTCGGTGAGGATGTGGCTGGCGGAGACGACCTCCAGGACGGGCAGATCGGCCAGCGGGGCGAGGACGTGCTCGAACAGCTGCAGCCGCGCGGGGCCGGTGTAGGCGGCCTTGACCACGACGTCGGTGATCTCGGTGCGGACCAGTTCCTGGACGCGCGGAGTGCCGTCGTAGCCCGGGATGATCTTGAGCATGAAGGTCGGCACGGTGATCTGTGCTTCGGCCTCGCGCAGGTCGAGCGGGTAGTGCTTGTAGCCCATGGTCGCGGTGGCGACCCGCAGCGTGCCGTAGTCGAGGGTGCCGACCAGCACGTCCTGGTCGACGTACAGCTTCGGTGCGCCGATGACCTTCGGGTAGGCACTGGCCTCGCGTCCGGCCGCTGTTGCCGGGAAGTTGTCGAGGTACATCGCGTGCAGGTACTCGCCGCGCTCGCCGTCGAAGCTGACCTGGATCGCCTGGCCGCCCTCGGTGTAGGGGCCGAACCCGGTGACGTCGTTCATCTTCATGATCTCGAACCGGACCAGCGGTTCTTCGATCCGCAGGGGTTCGGGGACGACGGCGCGCAGTGCGTCGGGGTCGGTGCGGTAGACGATGTTGAGGTACTCGCGGTCGGTGAACCACGGCGCCACGGGTGCGAAGGCCGGGCGGGTCAGCGGGGTGGTCGCATGGCGTCGTACGTCTTCGATCCTCATGTCACTTCCCTGTCCATTCCGGGGTGCGGCGCTCGGCGAAGGCGGTCATGCCCTCGCGGACGTCGGCCGAGGCCATCAACGTGTCCATCACCCTGCGCTGCACCGCGAACGCGTCGGCCTCCGGCACTCCGTCGGCGGTCCGCACGAGGTTCTTCACCGCCGCCAGCGCGAGCGGGGCGTTGTGTGCGATCTGCTCAGCGAGTCCGAGGGCGACGGCCACCGTCTCGCCGGGCGGTGTGACCCGGTTGGCCAGGCCCAGCTCGCCGGCGCGGGCACCGCTCACCGGCTCGCCGGTCAGCAGGAACTCCATCGCCAGGTGGTAGGGGATGCGCTTGGGCAGTCGGATCACGCCGCCGCCCGCGGCGATCAGGCCCCGCTTGACCTCGGGCAGACCGAAGTGCGCGTCCTCCGCGGCGACGATCAGGTCGCAGCCCAGGGCGAGTTCGAATCCGCCGCCCACGGCGAAGCCCTCGACGGCGGCGATCAGTGGTTTGGTCAGTTCGGCCTCGGTCAGGCCGCCGAACCCGCGGCCCGGGATGTTCGGGGACTCACCCTTCAGGGCGGCCTTGAGGTCCATGCCGGCACTGAAGGTGCCCTTCGCTCCGGTCAGGACACCGGCCCGCAGGGCGGTGTCGGCCTCCAGTTCGTCCAGCGCGGCGGCGAGGCCGGTGGCGACCGCGGCGTTGACGGAGTTGCGTGCTTGCGGGCGATCAATCGTGATCAGCAGGGTCGAGCCGACCCGCTGGACACGCACTTCGTTGGTGCTCATAACTGTGCCTCTCCTACGGCTTTCTGCGGCTCAACAGGTGGCTGCCAGCTCGGCGAGCACCTCCGCGGTGTCCTGGCCGGGAACCGGGGCCAGCCGGCGGATCGAGCCGGGCGTGGCGGAGAACTTCACCGGGATCCCGATCGTGCGCACCGGACCCTCGGTCGGGTGCACGACCGTTTCGAGCAGATGGCCCTCGTGGACGTAGGGGTCCTCGTGCGCGTGGTCCAGTTCCAGCACCTGTCCCATCGGGATGCTGTGCTTCGCGCACACCTCGGCCCACTCGGCCGTGGTCAGCGCAGGGGCGCATTCGTCGACCAGGTCGGAAAGGTCGTCGGCGTCGGCCGGGTTGAGGGTGGGGCCGTTGACGCGCGAGTCCGCGGCCAGGTCGGGACGGCCGGCGGCGGCGAAGAAGTCGCGGTAGTTCTGCGGGTTGTACGGGATCACGGCGGCCAGGCCGTCCTTGGTGCGCCGCGCCTTGTGGTGCTCCGACAGCGACTTCGCGTAGCCCGTGGGGCCCGTCGCCGGCTCGAAGGCGTGCCCTGCGAGGTGCTCCACCAGGTTGAACGTGAGCAGGGTGTCGACCATCGGGATCTCGACCTGCTGCCCGCGCCCGGTCCTGTTCCGGTGCACCAGGGCGGCGAGCACGCTGTAGGCGATGGTCAGACCGGAGACCTTGTCGGCGAGGATGGTCGGCAGGTAGAGCGGCGTGCCCAGTGCGCGGTTGGCGATGTCGACCAGCCCGGATGCGGCCTGCACGGTCTCGTCGTAGGCCGCGGCGTCGGCCCGGTCGGAGTCGCCGCGGAAGCCCGCGCCGTGCGCGTAGACGAGACCCGGGTTGGCGGCGGCGAGGTCGTCGTAGGTCAGGCCCAGCCGGGCGAGTGCGCGGGGGCGCATGTTGGTGATCAGCACGTCGGCGGTGTGAATAAGCATCAGGGCCTGCGCGTGCTCGGCCTCGTCCTTCAGATTGAGGGCAACGCTGCGCTTGTTGCGGTTGACGTTGAGATGCATCGGGGTCATGCCCGGCGTGTTGCGGTACTCGCCCACACGCAGGGAGTCCGTGGGGGACTCGATCTTGATGACATCGGCCCCCAGATCTCCGAGGATCTGGGCCGCGTACGGGGCCATGATCACCGTCGAGAGGTCGATGACCCGCACGCCGTCGAGCGGCCCGGTGCTGTGTGTGTCCGCCATTGTTGCGTCCTTCCGTGCCTCGGTCGGCTATGAGAAGGAACGCTAATCGCGAATTGCGGACAATGGAATTATCGTATTGCTAATATCGGTGTGACCGCAGCGGTCACACCGATATCGGCTCGCCTTCGGAGGCTGTGTCGGGAATAAAGACGGCCGGAATCGCCGGCGATCGCAAAAAAGCCCCCCGGCGGCGATCATGCCATTTCAGGGTGTAGCGAACACGAGTGCATTGCCGGCACGGCCACCCCGCTCGGCTCAGACGTGAAGCGGTTCGGCGAAGACCTCGCGGGCTGCTTCGACGAGTTCGTCCAGGTCACCGCCGGAGGCTCGATCGCGCCGCCAGATCAGTACGGTATCCAGTTGGGCCTCGAAATCTGTGAACGGCAGGACCTTCGTATTTTCCATCGCATAGCCGTGCAGGGGGCTTTCCGGGTCGAGCATGGAAAAGTAGAAAGCCATCCCGTTGGAAATCAATTCGGCGATTCCGCCGTATCCGGTGTCGGTCAGTGTGATGCGTTTCCTGATCCCCCGCTCGGCCATTTCCTGGTCGAGCTGCTCGAAATAAGCCGGCCTGACGTCCTTGGGTGCGACGATGAAGCTCAGGTCGGCCAGTTCGGCCAGTGCTACGGAATCCCGCCCGGCGAACTGGTCGGCCGGCACCACCGCTCCCAGCCGTTCCGATATGACGGGCAGTAGTTCCAGTGCGGAGTCGTCGATCGGCGTCCGGGCCAGCGCGAGCGCCAGTCTGCCCTCGCGCACGCCGGTGACCAGAGCCCTGGAGCTGCCGGGCCAGCGCAGGAGCTCGCACTTGTCACTGACGCGCTCGGCGAGCGTGATGACGAGCTCCCTCGGCCGGGGGTGCACCCCGGTGGGAATGCCGACGAACACGGTGCTGCGTCCCGGCGCGGTCGCCTCACCCAGCCGCCACGGGATGGAATTGACCTGCTCCAGCACGTCCCGCGCGATCGGCAGAAGCGCCTCGCCGGCCGGCGTGAGCGTGACATGGTGTGTGTCGCGGTCGAACAGCCGGTGGTCGAGCTCCCGCTCGAGATCCCTGATCCGCTGGCTCAGCGGCGAGGTGGCCATGTGCAGTCGGCGGGCCGCCGCCGAAAAGTTCAGCTCCTCGGCAACCGCAACGAAATAGCGCAAATGCAATATTTCCACTCTGTCACGTTAACCCGGATCCACCAGTCGGTTCCGAGGCGTCGCGTCAGTGCGGCGGCCCTTGCAGCCCGACACTGCACATACGGCAGGCCCCATTACTGCAAAACGACGAGGTCACAGCCCACCAGGGCTGTGACCTCATCACCACAAACGCAATTGCAGTGTTAGGCGTTCATGGTCCGGGGCAGGTGTGCGGACGGGACGGCGAGCTCGTCCTGGATGGTCGGCAGTGCGATGTTTACGGACGAGTCGTCCAGCACCTGCAGTAGCTGGGCTGGCGCGATCACCGGCGGCGGGACCATCTCCAGGCCAGCTTGCGCCAGTTCCTTGATGCCGGGGATTCCGTGTATCGCGGGCGTATGGAAAATCGCATACGCCACCGCAACGGCCCTCCGTCTCCAATGGGGGCATGAGCCACAACGCATGCCTGTCAGCACCGCCCCGCCGCATGCGCAGGATCGTGTTCCTCAGCCTGGCGATCCTCGGCATGGCGAGCGCCGCGTTCGTCGTGCGGCGGCCGCTCATGATGTCCGCTCCGATGTGCATGGCCGGGCGGTGGCACGGCTGCTTCGATACGTTCAACGGTGTGGTGCTCATCACGCTGGTCGCGCTGCCGTTGGCCGCGCTGGTGGTGTGGGCTCTGGCGCGCCGTCGGTGTGCCGCCGGCGTCACATCGGCATGGCGGATGTCGCTGGCCGAGGTGGGCATGGTCCACGGGACGGTGCCGTTCATGTGGATGACCATGATGCCGGGCGCCGGGGCTGGCACCGTCCCTAGCCGGGTGAGCCTGGTACCGCTGCGGGACCTGCTCACGATGGGGCCGGCCGGGATCATCGGCAACCTGCTGATCTTCGCGGCGCTGGGGTTCTTCGTCCCGATGCGGTTCGCGGCCCTGGCGTCCGTGCCGCGGATCCTGGCGCTCGGGGCGGGCTGTTCGGTTCTGGTCGAAACCGCGCAGTACGCCCTGCGGCTGGACCGGGTGTCCTCCGTGGACGACGTACTGGTCAACGCCGCCGGCGCCGTGCTGGCCGCGCTGGCGTCGCGCCGCTGGTGGCGCACTACGGCGGAAGTGCCGTCGGACCAGCCTCGCCCCGCGATGGCACCGGCAGGCTGAGTCGCGTGTCCGGTGCACACGTCTTTGCATACGTCGGCGATATGTTGGGTTGCTTAGGCTTCAGACATGCGCGTACTGATCGTGGAGGACGAGCCCTACCTGGCCGAAGCCGTCCGTGACGGTCTGCGGCTGGAGGCGATCGCCGCCGACATCGCCGGCGACGGCGACTCCGCTCTGGAACTGCTCAGCGTCAACTCCTACGACCTCGCGGTCCTCGACCGCGACATCCCCGGCCCCTGCGGCGACGAGGTCGCCCGGCGCATCGTCGCCTCCGGCAGCGGCATCCCGATCCTCATGCTCACCGCTGCCGACCGGATCGACGACAAGGCTTCCGGGTTCGGGCTCGGCGCCGACGACTACCTCACCAAACCGTTCGAGCTGCGGGAGCTCGTCCTGCGGCTGAGGGCGCTCGACCGCAGACGCGCGTACGCCCGGCCCCCGGTCCGCGAGATCGCGGGCCTGCGGCTCGACCCCTTCCGCAGGGAGGTCTTCCGCGACGGACGCTACGTCGCGCTCACCCGCAAACAGTTCGCCGTGCTGGAAGTCCTCGTCGCCGCCGAGGGCGGGGTCGTCAGCACCGAAGAGCTGCTGGAACGGGCCTGGGACGAGAACGCCGACCCCCTCACCAACGCCGTGCGCATCACCGTCTCCGCACTGCGCAAACGGCTCGGCGAACCATGGATCATCGCCACAGTGCCCGGCGTCGGCTACCGGATCGACACCCGTATGGACACCATCGCCCCCGGCAGGGACACCACCGAACCCGGCAGTACGCATGCATAGACGCCCAGGGCTCAGCGCCCGACTGAAACTCACCCTCAGCTACGCCGGGTTCCTCGCCGTCGCCGGCGCTCTCCTGCTGGCCGTGGTGTGGGTGTTCCTGCTGCGCTACGTACCCGACACCCCCAAGGGCCTTCTCGGGATCGCGCCCAACCGCTACCTCCTTGTGCGCACCTTCGCCCCCGCCGCGGCCGTGGCGATGGTCTTCCTGCTCGTGTTCGGCCTCGTCGGGGGGTGGATCCTCGCCGGCCGGATGCTCGCACCACTCACACAGATCACGGCCGCGGCACGGATGGCCGGGAACGGATCGCTGTCCCACCGGATCCGCATGAAGGGCCGCCAGGACGAATTCCGTGAACTCGCCGACGCGTTCGACACCACGCTCGAACAACTCGAGTCCCACGTCGCCGAGCAGCAACGGTTCGCCGCGAACGCCTCCCACGAACTGCGCACCCCGCTGGCCATCTCGAAGACGCTGCTCGACGTCGCCCGCAAGGACCCCACGCGGGACCGGGGCGAACTCTTCGAACGCCTGCGCGCTGTCAATACGCGCGCCATCGACCTCACCGAGGCCCTCCTGCAGCTCAGCCGCAGCGACCGCGGAAACTTCACCCGCGAGAGCGTCGACCTCTCCCTCGTCGCCGAAGAGGCCGCCGAAACCCTGCTCCCCCTCGCCGAACAGCGCGGGATCACGCTCGACGTCATCGGCACGGCCCAGACCAGCGGCTCCGCGGAGCTCCTGCTGCGGATGGTGACGAACCTCGTCCAGAACGCCATCGTCCACAACCTCCCCGCCGGCGGCACCGTGACGGTCCACACCGAGCCGCACGGCGACACGAGCGTGCTGCGGGTCGAGAACACGGGCCGTCGGCTCCCACCGGAACTGGTACCGACCCTCACCGAACCCTTCCAGCGCGGAACGGAACGCGTACGCACCGACGAGCACGCCGGCGTCGGCCTCGGCCTGGCCATCGTGCACAGCATCGTCCGCGCCCACGACGGGACCCTCGACCTCGTCCCCCGCCCCGCCGGCGGCCTCCTCATCACGGTCCGGCTTCCCGGCCGGCCGGGGTTCGGGCAACTCCCGTAACGGCTCCTACCCCAAGACGCTCACGACGGTGACGGGTCCGGTCAGGGTGGAGGTGCCCAGGGACCGCAAGGCCGAGTTCGAGCCGGTGATCGTGTCCAAGGGCCGGCGGCGGCCGGCCCAGGTCGACGACATGATTCTGTCCCTGTACGCGCGGGGCATGACCACCCGCGACATCACCGCCCACCTCAAGGAGGTCTACGGGTCCGAGGTGTCCCCGGCCCTCGTGTCGAAGATCCGGCAGCCGACAGCGGTGATCGCGTTCAGCGTTCGGATCACCGCCCCGGCTGCCCGCAGCCTTGCCGACGGATACATTCAGCCACCTCGGCGTCCCGGTCAACGGTGTGGTCCACGGCCCGAGACAGGGTGTTGCTCAGCCAGCGTCTCTGATTGGCTTAGGGAACCTGAGTATTGCTCAGGGTGTGAGCCAATCGCCTTCGTGCCCTGGTGCTGAACGGTAGGAGCCGTCAGCCCGCGTGGCACGTCCCTCCGGACGCTGGTCGGCTGGGCCGTATGACCCGACCGAGGAGGGTGCCCGACGTCGCCTGGGCGCCGGGCGTGCACGTAACACTCTGCCACAGGATTGCTACGTTTCGCTAATCCGAATGGTGAGCCTGGAGTTCCAGCCCCGACGGACGCAAGAACGCCCGCATGGCCGGCAGATGGGTGGGTTCCACCAGGTGGCCTCCGTCGTGGGTGAGCAGCTGGACGTCCGCACCGCGCTCGCTCAGCTGCCCGACCAGGGACCGGGCCTGCTCAGGGGGTGCCAGGGGATCCTGCAGTCCGCTGGAGACCAGGACCCGTCGGCCGGTGATGTCCGCGGCGGGCGGCTCGGCCAGCGGCGGCATCGCGGCGATGAGGACAGCGCCGGCCAGCAGTTCGGGGTGGAGGAGCAGCATCGCCGCCGCCATGTTGGCCCCGTTGGAGAAGCCGACCGCGACCAGTGATCCCGGCTCCAGTCCGTACGAGCCGCCGGCGGTACGAATGAACTCGGCGAGCTCGTCGGCGCGTTCACGCAGGTCGGCCTCGTCGAAAACGCCTTCGCGCAGTCGCCGGAAGAACCGGGGCATGGTCCCCTCGAGGACGGTGCCTCGAGGGGACAGCAGCGGCGCTCCCGGTGCGAGGTCCTCCCCGAGTGGGAGCAGGCCGTGCTCGTTGTCGCCGGTGCCGTGCAGGAGCAGCAGCGGTGGCCCCGAGGCGCCGGGACGCCATGCGTGCGGTCGGTCAGCCGCCGGGGCAGTGCTGGTCATGAATGCCTCTCGATCGGAGCAGGGTGGGGTGTGCGGAATGCCCAGCGCTTGGCGCTCACAGCACCTTGAAGCCGTACATCTCGCCGAGCGGGTCGGCGATGAGCTCGATCCGGGCGCCGTCTGGGTCGGTGAAGTAGACCGAGACCTCGCTGTGGATGACGTGGTCGATGCCGTTCTGCTCCAGGTTGTTGATCAGGTGCTGCCAGCGCTCGGGCTCCACAGAGATGGCGATGTGGTGCAGTCCGCCGAGGACCTCGGCGTACGGGCCGAGATCCAGGCCCGGGAAGTCGAAGAAGGCGAGCAGGTTGCCGTTGCCGATGTCGAAGAAGAAGTGGGACGAGCCGGCGTAGTCCCGGTTCTCGATCAGCTCGGTGAGCGGGAACTCCAGGATGTCCTGGTAGAAGCGGATGGTGGCCTCCACGTCACTGCTGAGCAGGGCCGTGTGGTGCAGACCTCGGGCCGAGGAGGCCGGACGCTGGTCCGCGGGGCGCAGATGTGCCTCGCGGATCCGGTCCCGCTCAGCCGTGATGGTCTCCAGGTCGGTGGCGTGCATGCTTGCCTCCGTTGAATGGGGGTGTGAGGTGCGGAGCTCCTTGACCCTGAAAGTTTAACATTCAATCACTGGCGCGCTAGACCCTGTCCGGGTGATCTTTGAGGAGCGGCCCGCGGCGTCGGATTGCGGGTGCCGAGAGAGCATCCGCGCAGGTCGCGGCCTTGATCGCCGGTCTCCGGCTGTGCCTGCCCCTCACCCCAGTGTCTTCACCTGCACAGGGCATCAGCGGCATCATGACGTGTCGTGCTGCTGCGCCTGGCCTGCCTTGCTGCCACCGACACCCTGGCGCTCCTGCGCCTCCTGCCGATGAGCGACCGGAACAAGGACATCGAGATTCTGGCGCTGAGACATCAACTACGGGTTCTGCAACGCCAGGTCGGCAAGCCTGCCTTCACCGACACCGACCGTGCGATCCTCGCTGGCCTGCTCCACCACCTCCCCAAAGACAAGCTGCGGCGCCTTCTGTTGCTGGTCCGCCCGGACACGGTCCTGCGATGGCACCGTGACCTGCTCAAGCGACGACATGTCGCCACCTGCATGCCCAAACGGCGCGGACGCCCGCCTACGGTCCGCTCGGTCCGCGCCCTGGTCCTGCGCCTGGCTCGCGAGAACTCCTCGTGGGGGTATCGCCGGATCCACGGTGAACTCGCTGCCATGGGCATCAAGGTCGCCGCCTCCACCGTCTGGGAGATCCTCGAGGAGCACGGCATCCCGCCCGCGCCGGAACGCCGGAGCACGACCTGGGCCGACTTCCTGCGCAGCCAGGGCGGCGCCCTGCTCGCGTGCGACTTCTTCGAGACCCGCACCCTGACCGGGGCGCGCCTGTACGTCTTCGCCGTCATCGAGCACTCCACCAGGCGCGTCCGGATCCTGGGCGCCACCGCGCACCCCACCGCGGACTGGGTGGTGCAGCTCGGACGTAACCTCGTCATGGACCTCCAGGAGGCAGGCAACAAGGCCAGGTTCCTCATCCGCGACCGGGACTCCAAGTTCACTGCCGCCTTCGGTGCGGTGCTGGCCGATGCCGGACTCGAGATCGTGAGGAGTGGCGTTCGGATGCCGCGAATGGACTCCCTCATGGAGCGCTGGATACAGAGCTGCCGGCGCGAGCTGCTGGACCGTACCCTGATCTGGGGCCAACGCCACCTGCTCCACACCCTGCGCGAGTGCGAGTCCTTCTACAACGGACACCGCCCCCACCGGGCCCTGGGCCAAGCCGCCCCACTCCGCCCGCTACCCAAACCCAGCACCGAACCTGGGCAGATCAGGCACCTGGAGATCCATCGGCGAGACCGACTCGGCGGAACTTTCCACGAGTACCAGCATGTGGCCTGAACTGGGCGGATGATTTTTCGGCACCCGCAACCGGGGATGCCGGCTCCGCTGCCGAGCGCGATGGACAGTGCCAGCAGTGCAACGACGACGCCCATGGGCGAAACTCCGGCAAGCACGAAGAAGACGATGTCGGCCGTTCCCATGGCGCCCGGTACGGGTTGCTCCGCGCTGGGGCGGGCGGAATCCACTGTCACCATTGACGGGTTCTTTCTGTGGTGGTCCGTCTGGACCACTCTAGCAAGCCAGTCAGTCGACCGACTTGAATGAGGACCGTAGTCACGGTGTGATCTGGCCGACAAGAGCCTCGTGAGAAAATTCCGGTCAGCCGGCCGAGTCAGGAGAAACAGATGCCCTATGTCGAGGCCTCGGCGCGAAGCCGGCAGGTGGTGGCCGCCGCTCGTCGCGTCCTCGCCCGGGACGGGGTGGCCCGTACATCGCTGCGGGCCGTCGCCGCAGAGGCGAACGTGCCCCTGGGGACCCTCCAGCACGTCTTCCCCTCGAAGGAGAAGTTGCTGCGGGCTGTGATCGAGGACGTCGTCGGGGAGATCGCCGAGGTGCTCAAGTCGTCGGCCGAGCTCGAGCGCGGGCTGGAGCACGCGATCCGGCAGGGGCTGACGAACTTCTGGTCCCAGCTCGTCGTCGGTGACAGAAACCTCCAGATCATGCAGTACGAGCTGTCCACTCACGCGCTGCGCACGCCGGGGCTCGAAAGCCTGGCGCGCTGGCAGTACGAGCGGTACAGCCGCATCGTCGCCGCATGGTGCCAGGAGGCGGCCGGCAATGCCGGAGAGACCTGTGCGGTGCCGTTCGGCAGGCTCGCCCGGGTGCTCCTCGCGAGCGTGGACGGGCTCATCATCCAGTACGTGTGCAATCCCGACGCCACCCGTTCCGCAGAGGACCTCGAGGACGTCATCACGATGCTCGTCGCCCTGGCCGACGTCCGGCCGGCCGGTCACGGGCAGTAGGCCCCGGCACCGTTCTAGGCGCTCCGAAGGGATCCCTCCGCAACCCTTGCCGTCGAGGCCTGTTGTGGCTTACGTTCTCCAACCAAGTCGTACGACTGTATTGATTGGAGCGGTCATGCGTGATGTCGACGTAGTCGTGGTGGGTGCCGGCCTGGCCGGTCTGACCGCCGCTCGTGCGCTTGTCGCCGAGGGCAAGACCGTCGCGGTCCTGGAGGCACGCGACCGCGTCGCGGGCCGCAACCTGGGTGGCTTCCTCAGCAACGGTGTGCCGGTGGAGATGGGCGGCCAGTGGGTCGGGCCCACCCAGGATGCCGTTCTCGAGCTCATCAAGGAGCTCGGGCTGGAGACCTTCCCCAGCTACGACGACGGTGAGGCGGTCACCTACCTCGACGGCCAGGCTCACCGGTACTCCGATGCGACCTTCGGGCTCCCGCTCGACAGCGCAGCGGAGGTGGGCCGGCTGTGGGAGCAGATCGAGATTCTTGCCGCCACGGTGTCGACCTCGTCGCCGTGGGAGACCGAGGGCGCGGCAGACCTGGACCGCCAGACCCTCGACTCGTGGCTGACCACGAACACCGACGACACAATCGCTCTGCGCTTCTTCCGCCTGCTCGTGCCCGCGCTGTTCTCCGCCGAGGCGCCGGAACTGTCCCTGCTGCACTTCCTGTTCTACGTGAAGTCCGGCACGAGCCTGGAGACGCTGGTGTCCACCACCGGGGGCGCCCAGGAGGAACGCGTCGTCGGGGGTACCCACCGGATCTCCGAGCGGATGGCCGAGGAACTCGGCGACCGCGTGAAGCTGGGCTGCGTGGTACGCACCATCCGCCAGGACGACGAGGGCGTGCGGGTGGAGTACGAAGGCGGGGAGGTCACCGCTGCCCGAGTGGTCGTCGCCGTGCCCCAGACACTCGCGGGACGGATCCGCTACGTCCCGGTGCTTCCCGCCCTGCGCGACGGGCTGACCCAGCAGATCCCCGCGGGTGCGGTCATCAAGTTCCAGGTGGGCTACGAAACGCCGTTCTGGCGCGAGGACGGCCTCAACGGCTTCGTGCTCAGCCTCGACGACGAGTTCAACGTCGTTCTGGACAACTCCCCGCACGACGCCTCCTGCGGTGTCCTGGTCGGCTTCCTGGAGGGGGCGCACGCACGCCGGGCCGGTGAGACGCCCCCCGAGCAGCGCCGCCGGCTCGTGGTCGACACGCTCGTGAAGTACTTCGGTCCCAAGGCCGCCGAGCCGTTCGACATCGTCGAGCAGGACTGGACCAACGAGGAGTTCACCCGCGGCTGCTACGGCGGACGCCTCGGCGCCGGCGTCTGGACCCAGTACGGCAAGGCTCTGGCCGCTCCGGTCGGGCGCATCCACTGGGCCGGATCGGAGACCTCCGACGTCTGGAACGGCTACATGGACGGCGCCGTCCGATCAGGCCGCCGCGCGGCCGCCGAGGTCCTCGCCGACCTCGGCTGACGTCCGGGCCGGCGCCATCGGGTGAGATCGTTCCCGCCGGCGCCGGGCCACCGAATTCGACTGAACAGCCGTCAGCTTCTCTGCTCGGAAGCCTGACCAGGCCCTTCTAGGAGCTTGCCCATGAGTAACCTCGCCTGTCTCGTCGCCGAAGCACCGGCCGACTGGGCCGAACGCCCGGCACTCCGGCTCGACGAGCACGCCCTGACCTACCGTGCGCTCGACGAGGCCAGCGCCCGCGTCGCCGCGATGCTGAGCGGCCTCGGCCTGGTGGCCGGCGACCGCGTCGGGGTCATGCTGCCCAACGTGCTGCAGTTCCCCGTGGTCTACTACGGCATCCTGCGCGCGGGCTGCGTGGTGGTGCCCATGAACCCGCTGCTGAAGTCGCGTGAGGTGGCCTACTACCTCTCCGACGCGCAGGCCAAGGTCGCCTTCGTCTGGCACGGCTTCGCCGAGGAGGGGGGCAGAGGCGCGGAGGATGCGGGGGCGCAAGCCGTCGTGGTGGCGCCGACCGAATTCGAGGCGCACCTGGGCCGCCACGAGCCGACCGCAGGCGTCGCCGACCGGGACGCCGAGGACACGGCCGTCCTCCTCTACACCTCCGGGACCACCGGGCAGCCCAAGGGCGCCCAGCTCACACACGCCAACCTGCTGCGCAACGCCCAGGAGTCGGCCCGGCTCTTCACACTCGGACCCGCCGACGTCGTGTTCGGCGGCCTGCCGCTGTTCCACTCCTTCGGGCAGACCTGCGGCATGAACGCCGTCCTGAGCGCAGGATCGATGCTCACCCTGCTTCCCCGGTTCGATCCCACCGAGGCGCTGCGTGTCCTGGAACGTGACCGCGTCACCGTCATGCAGGGCGTCCCCACCATGTACGGCGCGCTGCTGCAGCACCCTCAACGAGGCGAGTACGACCTGTCCGCACTGTCTATGGGCGCCTCGGGTGGGGCATCGTTGCCGGTGGAGGTCCTGCGCGCGTTCGAGGCTGCCTTCGGCTGCCCGATCCTGGAGGGCTACGGGCTGTCCGAGACCTCGCCGGTCGCCTCGTTCAACCACCTGGACGGAGCGCGCAAGCCGGGTTCCATCGGGACGCCGATCAACGGCGTGGCGATGCGGCTCGTGGACGACGAGTTCGGCGAGGTCGCCGAGGGCGAGGTCGGCGAGATCGCCATCTCGGGGCACAACGTCATGAAGGGGTACTGGAACCGTCCCGAAGCCACCGCCGACGCCGTCCGGGACGGGTGGTTCCGCACAGGAGACATGGCCCGTCGCGACGAGGACGGCTACTACTTCATCGTCGACCGCAAGAAGGACCTGATCATCAGGGGCGGGTACAACGTCTACCCGCGCGAGATCGAGGAAGTGCTCTACACACACCCCGCCGTCGGCGAAGCGGCAGTCATCGGCACGCCGCACCCCACCCACGGCGAAGAGGTGGTCGCCGTCGTCGCACTGAAGCCGGGCGCCACCGCCACTTCGGAGGAACTGCGCGACTTCACCAAGGACAGGGTCGCGGCGTACAAGTACCCGCGCCACGTCCGGCTGGTCGCCAGCCTCCCCAAGGGCCCCACAGGCAAGATCCTCAAACGGGAGATCGTCCCGCCTGCACCGGCCACCCTGGCGAACCCGACGGAAGTTGGAGACGAGCGATGACCGAGCCCCGAATGATGCCCCACACGCAGGCCGAGGACCTCCGCCTCGACGAGGTCGTGGCGCGAGCTCGGGGCGGTGAGCATGCATGGGCGGCGACCTCGCTCGCACGACGGCGAGAGCTGCTGCGCGAGCTGGCCGCGAAGGTCGCCGAGCACTCGGCGGAATGGGTGCAGACAGCCGCCCGCATCAAACAGCTCCCCGCCGACTCGCCACTGGTGGGAGAGGAATGGATCAGTGGCCCCTGGTCGGTGATCAACTACGCCCAGGCGCTCGCCGACACCCTGCGGCTGCTGGACCAGGGAAGCGACCCGCTGGCCGGGTACGGCATCAAGACGGCACCGGGCGGCCGGACGCGCATCGAGGTCCTGCCACACGGGATCTTCGACAAGCTGCTCCTCAACGGCTTCCGTGCCGAGGTGTGGACGGTTCCCGGCGTCGACGAGGCCCAGCTCCGAGCCGAGGCCGGCCTGGCACAGCGCGACCCCGCCACCACGCACGGCGCCGCGCTGGTGCTCGGAGCCGGCAACCTCTTCTCCATCGCACCGCTGGACGTGCTCCACCAGCTCTTCGCGTGCAACCGCGCCGTCGTGCTCAAGCTGAATCCGATCACCGACCCGCTGCTCGACGTCTTCGAGAAGATCTTCGCCTCCTTCATCGACCTGGGGGTTGTCGGGATCATCACCGGCGGGGCCGAGACCGGCGCGGCCCTCGCGCAGCACGCAGGGATCACCACCGTGCACATGACCGGCGGGCAGGCGACGCACGATGCCATCGTGTGGGGTGTGGGGCAGGCCGGAGCCGACGCCCGTGCAGCCGGGGCCCCGCAGCTGACCAAGCCCATCACCAGCGAACTCGGCGGCGTCGGCCCGGTGATCGTCGTGCCGGGCACCTGGTCCAAGGCCGACCTGCGCTTCCAGGCCGAGCACGTCGCCACACAACGGCTGCACAACAGCGGGTTCAACTGCGTCGCCGCCCAGGTGGTGGTCGTCAGCTCCGACTGGCCGCAGAAGGGTGAGTTCGTCGAGGCTCTGCGGACGGCACTGGCGCAGGCCCCCGCACGGCCGGGGTGGTACCCGGGCTGTGAGACCCGGGTCTCCGGTGCGCGGGCACTGCACCCCGCAGCCGAGGCCGTCGGCGGGACGCCCGAGCGCACTCTGCTGCCGGGCCTGGACGCGACCGACACCGCGGAGAGCGCCTTCACCACCGAGTACTTCGGACCGGTGCTCGGCCTCGTCGAGCTGCCCGGTGCCGGAGCCGACTTCCTCGACGCGGCAGTCACCTTCGCCAACGAGCGTCTGTACGGCACGCTGGGCGCCAACATCGTCGTTCACCCCTCGACAGCGGCCCGGCTGGGACCGCACCTGGACCAGTCCGTCGCCGACCTTCGCTACGGCACGGTCGGCATCAACGCATGGACCGGGGTTGGCTACCTCACCCCCCGCGCGACCTGGGGCGCCTTTCCCGGACACACGCTCCAGGACGTGCAGAGCGGCATCGGCGTGGTCCACAACGCGCTGTTGCTCGACCGAACCGAACGCACCGTGGTCCGCGGGCCCTTCCGTCCGGCCCCGCGTTCCCTCCTCAACGGCGAGTTGGCCCTCTCACCCAAGCCCGCGTGGTTCGTGACGAACCGGACTGCTGCGACGACCGGCAGGCTCCTGACCGCGTTCTCGGCGCGCCCGCGCTGGACTGCCTTGCCGGCCATCTTCGCCTCGGCCCTGCGAGGCTGAGTCACGCCGGGACCCTCGGGACCCTCCCTGATCGGTGCGACGCGTTCCGCTCCCGGTGAGTCGACAGAGCCGCCGGCCACGTCATGGGCCGGCCGGGCCGCCTGCGGTTCAGGCGGAGCGGAATGTGGCAGTGCCGTGACGGGGCTGAGTCCTGGCGGACGAGCCGCCGCTGCTGCAGGCGGAATTGGATCGGGCGCTCAACGGCCGCTGCACCGGTCGCTGGTCCACGGGGAGTGGTCGATCAGTCCGAAGCCCCCGTGGTTCGTGTCCAACCGGACCGTGGCCGGCACCGGCCGTCGCCTGGTCGCGTTCCACGCCCGGCCGCGCTGGAGCGCGCTGCCCGGCATCTTCGCCTCAGCCCTCCGTGGCTGATCGCTCACCTCCAACCATCCGAACGGTCCTTCGATCGACGGGCCGACCCAGAAGGGACGTCAACACCATGACCGCAGCCGGGCCAGACCTGATCCTCCACAACGCCGCCGTCTACACGGTTGATCCGGATCGTCCTTGGGCGAGCGCGGTGGCGGTCGCCGACGGCCGCGTCGTCGCGGTCGGGAGTGACGACGAGGTGCTTCCGCTGGCGAAGGAGCGAACGGTCGTCCGTGACCTCGGTGGTCGCATGATGATGCCCGGCATCGTCGACGGACACTCGCACCTCATGCTCGGCGGCGCTGCCGACTACTGGGAGCTCACCATCGACCCCTCGGACTCCCTCGAGAAGATCCTCGACATCGTGCGCGCCGAGGCGGAGCGCCTCGAGCCCGGCACGTGGATCATCGGCGGCATCGTCGGCAGCCTGGTGATGGGCGAGATCAAGGACGCTTCGTACCTGGCCAGACTCGACGACGTCAGCCCGGAGCACCCGGTCCTGTTGCGCGACGACACACAGCACAACCGATGGGTGAACTCGCGGACTCTTGACCTGATGGGCGTGACGGCGGACACGCCGGATCCCGAAGGCGGCTTCTACGTTCGCGACGCCGAGGGGCAGTTGACGGGAGTCCTGTGGGAGCTGGCATGTCGCCATGCCGAGGAGGTTGCCCAGAGCCACATGCCCGATCTGGCGGAACGGAAGGCGAAGTCGGCGCAGCGGGCGATCGAGATTCTGAACTCGTTCGGCATCACCGCGACCCAGGAGGCTGCGACGTTCCGTACGGCGTTGGCGGCCTTCCGTGACCTCGACGAGAGCGGGGCGCTCAACGCGTGGGTGGTGGCCTCGTTGCCGGCGCGCGACTTCGTCGTCGACGTCGGCGAGGTCGGGGACGAGCTGTTCGACGTGGCCGAGGAGTACCGCACCGCGCATCTGCGGCCCGACTTCATCAAGGGCGTGGTCGACGGCATTCCCATGTCGTACACGGCGGCGTTCCTCGAGCCGTACGCCGGAGACCACCATCACCACGACTTGCACTACGCGGGGACGACCTACTTCACGATGCCGGAACTGGTGCGCCTGCTCGACAATGCGCATCGGCGTGATCTTGGCGTCAAGCTGCACGCCCTCGGGGACGGATCCGTACGCCTGATCCTCGACGCGGTCGAGGTCGTCCGGGACCTGCGGGGTCCGGGCCTTCGCGCCCAGATCGCGCACGTCGCGTTTGTGCACCCCGACGACCTGCCCCGCTTCGCCGAGCTCGGCGTCGTGGCAGACCTGTCACCCGCGGTGTGGTGGCCGAACCCCATCACGGAGGCGGTCCGTGCCGTGCTCGACGACGAGCGGATGGACCGCATATGGCCGTTCCGCGACCTGGACGAGACGGGAGCGCTGCTGATCGCCGGGTCGGACTGGCCCTGCGCGAATCCCACCCCGTCGCCGTGGCTCGGCATCGAGGCGATGGTGACGCGCGCCGACCCGACCGGTTCGTTCCCAGGAGAGCTGAATCGAGAGCAGGGGCTGGACCTCGAGACGGTGTTGAGGATCTACACCCACAACGCGGCCGTCTCGATGGGCCTCGGCGACGAAGCCGGCCAGATTGCCGTCGGGCGCTCGGCCGACCTCATCGTCCTGGACCAGAACCTGTTCGAGATCGCCCCCGAACGGATCCACCGAACGCAGGTCGACGAGACGTACTTCGCCGGCCGCCAGGTCTACAGCCGCGGCTGATCCTGGCATCCCGCGGCCAATGTGCGCCGATCGTCCATGGCTGCATGCTCGCAGGTCCGATTTGAGCAGCGGCGAGGTCGAGGCGCGTCGGGAGAGGCATGGCGCGGGACGCGTTGCTCCGGGCTTGGCCGTCGGGGCCACGCGTCGGCTGCGGCAGCAGTTCTCGATCTGCTTCACAGCGAAGATCATCGGAGGGAAGCTGCGCACCAGCAGCGAGAGCAAGGAAGTCGCCTTCGTGTCGCGCGACCGGCTGGACGAGGTGAACATCCACCCGTCGATGCGACTGCGGATCGACCACGGTTTGGTCGATCGGACGGAGCCTTACATCGGCTGAGTACGAGCCGCGCGTGCCTGGTGAAAGCGCACAGTGTCCGACACCCAGACGATCATGTCGTTCGCGATCTCGGACAATCGTGACCCGGTCTCGATTCGGTGCACGCTTCGTACGGGATCGCGGAACTCGATCTCGTAGACGCCCTCTTCAAGCAGCGCGGCAACGATGTACCAGCCGGCATCACCGACACCCTCAACGATCAGATGGCCGTTGTCCGGCAGCTCGAAGTCCCGCATGAGCTCGTAGAGCAGATCCTCGGAGGCATCTTCGTACGTCTCCCGTTCTCGCTCTCCACTCGGCAGTAGGGGCTCCCACTCATGGCGAGCCATCCACGTGTCCGGCGAGGCGAGCGGACGTCCGGTCGACAGCAGCTCCGAGGTACGGCCGAGCCTTGGTGATCGCGGTGTGCACCTCGCTGCCGGGTTCGTAGCGAACCAGGATCTCGTCCATACGCTGGTCGAAGTCGAAGCGTTGCCCGGCCGGGCCGGTGGTCATGTCGGCAAAGATCAAAGCGTCCAGGACCGGCGAGTCCTCGCGCTCGTACACGGCGAGTTCAGCCGAGAGTCCACGCTGCTCGGCCTCGTACACGGCGCCGGAGTGATGCGCGACGAGCCGCACGAGGCGATCGGGCGCACCGAGCGACGCCAGATGCCGTGCACCGTCGAGCGGATGGAACCCGGTGTCGCGCAGCTCGGGTGCGTACCCGATGTCGTGCAGCCAGGCCGCGGCGACAAGGAGGTCGCGTTCGTTCTCGGGCACGGCCTTCGACGCTTCGACGGCCCGCGCTGCGACTGTATGCGTGCGCAGCCAACGGTTCCCGAGCGGCGGCAACAACGACTCGGCCAGCTCGGCCGCTCCCTGGGGCGTATCCAGCGCAGAAGGCATGAGCAGCACGGTAGCCCAGCTCACGGACAGCCCTACAGGCCGAACCCCAGGCCACAGAGCCGGTGCGGTAGAAGTTTCTCTACTTCATCAAGGCGCTCCCGCCGCGCACGGCGCGGCGTCGCGCGGCCCGGCGGCCCGGGCCGACGCTCCTGCCTTCGTCCCGCTTCGGCCCGACCGCCGGCCGCACGCCTCTACGGCGAAGGGCTTGATGGGGTGAACCCCGCTGTGGCTGGGGCGGTCGGCTCCGCGGCTTTACGCTGGCTTTAAGCAGCCACCATGGGGCGAGCCTCGAAGATCGGGGCCCACATCGGGCTATTGCGGGCAGGTACAGAGACTGCCCGATTCGCGGCCAGCGTACGGGCCATGCTCTCTCGCCCCATGGCAGCTCCAGCCCAAAGCCGCTACGCCGACCTCGTTGCAGGCCCTACGCGTCTGCTCAGTCTGCTAGGGCAAAGACCAGGCCAACGAACGATAGGAAGAGCCCGCCCGGAGCAACCACGCCGCCGCAAAGCCGGAAGAACCAGGGCCCAAGACGTGATTCTTCCATGAGCCCGAGTTCCATGGTCCGGGCTCCAACGGCGGCTCTCACCGCGTTCCGTCGCTGAGCCATCCTGTCCGCCGCACCGCGGACATTGAACAGCAAGGCGAATCCCCAGGACGCCACAGCCAAGCCAATGACGGCCAGAAGTACTGCTCCCACTCCCACACTCCCCAACAGGCTCCCAGAGCGGAGCACCAAACCCAACTCTCTGAGCTGGGTGTATCCCCGCGGAGCCTCTCACCTTCCGCGTGTTGCCGACAATCCACAGGTGGCGGCGGACGGTCACCGAGACCAGGCCCCGCCTACGAACGGTGTCGAAAGGCACGAGATCATTGACGAGTGGTAGGGCTAGTGACCGTGGCAGTACAGCAGCCCAGTACCGCAACCCCATCAATTGCCACCGTCCGGTAGCGCCCCTCCAGGGCCGTGAAGCGACCGGTATGACCGTCGCTGACCGATCCGGCTAGAGCTACGGATCAAAAGGTGGCCGTGCCCGTTCGGTCGGGAAACAGCGGGGAACAGCGGTCGCTGGCAGGCAAAGCTCATGAGAACGGCCCCGTGACCGAGTTGCCTGGTCAGAGGCCGTTCACCTGCGGTGGGTGTGGGATTTGAACCCACGGTGACGTCGCCGCCACGACGGCTTTCACGTCTGTTCGCCGCCGGACGGCTCGTCCCCAGCGTCTACCACGAAGGGAGCGTAACCGGCAGGCAGTTCGCCTACTTGGAGGTCGGAGAAGACCAGGGTGAGGTTGTGGGAGTTGGTCTCGATGCGCACCTCATGGAACTCGATTCCCACGGCCTGCGCCCATCGGTTCGCCGACTCCGACTCATGGACGATTGTGGCTCCCGGGTACAGACAGTGCCACTTCACGCCCCACACGTACCCGTCGCGGTCGGCGCCCATCTCAAGGTCGATGAGCCGATCATCCAAGGAGGTCTTCCAGACTTCGGCGTCCACGGCGGTCCGGCAACCAGCCTCCACGCAATACCGAAACAAGTACCGCAAGTAGGTCGGCTGGATGCCGGTGCTCGGGGCTGCCGTCGCGTAGATGATGATCTCGTAGTCGCGCATGTAGTCGGTGAATCCGTGGTACACCAACGCTTGATCAAACACCTCGTCCAGTAGGGACTGAAGGGCCGCATCGTCCATGGCGCAGTTGTACAGCAGCGATGTACCAGCAACCATCATGCCCACCGCCGACCGGCACCGGCCGCAGACCCCAGGATGACCAGCCCCGCAGACCTCAGCAACCGTCCCGCCGATAGTTCGCATCGAGGAGGTCACCGTGCCCGCTGCGTGCCCGTTCCAGGGGGATGCAGCGGGGAGCCACGGGGAACAGCGGGCCCTGCTGCACTCTGTCCCAGGTCGGGGTGTTGGCAGGTCGGCCAGCGTCCGCATACGCCGTCTTCCAAACTAATGCTCCAGGATCCGAGCGCGGCGGCGCTTGACTGGGTCATTGAAACTCCCGGCCAAAGTCGCTACGCCGACCTCGTGGTCCAATGGGCGCCGAGGGGGCGGAATGAGCGAGCAGAGGCTGTCCGAGGCAAGCGCGTGGAAGTACCTGATCGAGACACTCACGATGCTCGCTGTGGACGCGAGGGACCAGAGAACCTGGCTCGACAAGTACCGACTCGAAACCGACGACTTGGCGCTCGACTACGAGAACGCACGAGCATCCATCGTGCTCCTCGCCGAAGCTGGCCGTATCGACGTCGCGATGGAGTCGCGCCTCGCACGCATTGACGCGATCCTCGACGCGATGAGCGGGGCGGAGCAGGCTTCCAGGTGGACGTACGAGGCGCTAACGGCCGACACAGGGTGGCTCAAGGTGCGCCAGCTGGCACGCGAGGCACTCACCGAACTAGCCGGGACTTGGCACCAGCCGTTGCCCACCCTGGGGATCTACGGTGGCTCTCAATAACTGCCGGGGGCCGTCTCTGGGCCGTCCGAGGGCGCACAAGGGTGACCAACGCTGACAACCGCAGACAGCTAAGTCGCAGGTCGCAGCGTTGGTCGATTACGCGGCCGCAGGTCAGAGACCCGGCCCTTCACTTCTTCGGCTTCTGCTCCGAGTGGCTGGGGCAGAATCTTGGTCCATGACCAAGTCCCCTGATCTAGCAGCTCTCTATCCCGACATTGCGGCCGAAGGTAGCCTCGCCGCAGCGCTCCAGACCGTTGCGGCCAGGGACGACATCTCCGTCCCGTTCCAGGTCTCGGAATCTGACACGCTGCTCTATGCCGCCGTGGCGAGCACGGTTCCGCATCGGACGGTCTTGGGCATCTCAGGGTGGGTGGCCGAACGGCGGTGGTCGATCCGCGGCTGCGAGACGTTCCAAGATTTGGCACTCGTCGAGGGAAGGACTGAGGACCTGACCCAGGTCGTCCGTGCTGCGCAAGCCTGGCACGATGGGGCGGAGCTGGCCGACATCCGGCGAGCCGCGCCGTTCGTACATCTCACCGGCCGCTTCGAAGTAGCAGAGTACGATCCGGCGCAACTGACCGAGTCCGAATGGCAGCACTTGCGCACAGAAGCGGGCATGCTGGACTGGCCCGAGTACCACGCGCTCATCGAGGCGGCCTATGCCGAGCCTGCGTTGCGGGGGCTCTACCCGTTCGCCAGCCACTGGACGCTGCGATTCTCTACCAGTACCCGCCCTCACCTAACCGTCGTCCCGGTGTGCCTGGACGCTCATCGGGAGAAGCCCTACACCGTTAACGCCAGCTACATGGGGGAGGTCCTCGCCGAGACGACGACCGCGGAGGAGGCGGTGGCGGCGGCTGTCCGCCATCTGCCCCAGGCGGCCGGCTGACGTGCCCAGCAGCCCTCCCAAAGCCGCTACGCCGACCTCGTTGTACCGTGCGGGAAGCCATCGCGGCAGGACGGGGTATGCACAGCATGAGCAGACGGCGGTACGTGGCCCGAGGCGTACCAGGGGGCTACCGCATCTGGGACAACAAGGGACGCCGCTGGTGGGGCGACCACTACGAGCTGTGCCCTGATGATCTCCTGACCGAACTTAATGGTGCCGCCGACTACGAGAAGATCACTGCTCTTCTCAGGCAGATGTCGGCGGTTCGAAACGGTGCACGCCCACCTCGACGTGGCACCGTGCATCAATTCAGCGGCGTGCCCGGCCGTCGCGACAAAGGCGCTCGTCTTCATGCTCCGGTGAGCGGGCTTCACCGGTTGAGTGCCTCATCCCAAACGTGTCCGCCATCCGCCCAGGTTTGTAGCCATTTCCGCAGTGAGGCTGTCGCGTGGCGCAGGCCGTCGTGCGCGTCTTGGCCCCAGTCGGGCACCCAACCGTCCGCGTCGTAGAGCAACACGGGGTTGCCAACCGCGGTAAGTGAGAGGTGCCACTCCATCGTGCAGCCGCCGTACGTGAGGTGCAGCCATGACGCCGGCACACCCTTCGCGCGGTTGCGCTCGTGGATGCCGACCGCGCACGGCCAGTCGCGCAGGTGCCCTGGGGCCCGGTTGCCGTCGGTCAGCGAGGCCAGGCCGCCTTCGGGGCCGAAGCCCCCGTCGGCGACCTCGGTGTACACGCGCCGTAGCAGTTCGGGAAGACGGCGCCCGATTCTGTGTTCTGCCTTCTCGACATCCGCCATGGAGATCGGCGGAAACAGCGGGCCGCGGGGCGCGTCGGTGTAGTAGACGGCCACCTCCTCGACGTCGGACTTGAGCTGTACCGTCCCGTCGCTGCTGTACGACCTGATCACGTCCCGGCGCTGCTCCAATCGCGTGCTGCCGTAACGCTCGGATATCCACATAGCGGGAACGGCGGCCGTGTCGAATCGCCGACCCGGATCATGCGCCCGAGCGCGCAGCTTCTCGATCAGCACATCGTCGTTCTCCTCCTTGACGCCCGACTCGTCGAGAGACTCCGGCCTGAGCGGCGCGGGACCATTTTGCGAAGGGGAGATCATGTGCGGGAGCCTAGTGCTGAGCTCCGACACTCTTCGGCAAGCGCCGAGCGGGTACCGGGCCGTGATGATGTGCCACAACCGTGCCATATCAGGCGGTCAGCCACGGTCAACGACGGTTCGCCGCAGCCGAGATGACCTGCTGAGCTGGGATCCCTTCAAACCTGGCTTGACCTGTGCGCCTTCGACGGCCCTAACCACCAGGCTTACAAAGCAGATGTCGGCGGTTCGAAACCGTCCGCGCCCACCAGCCAAAACGCCCCCGCAGCGAGCCGCTGCGCGGGCGTTGACGGTGGAACTTGACGGCAGTTGTTGGGTCCCCCGGTGCGTGGCCTCGGTCCATGGGGCTGGTCACATTGCGCAGCACGCTCATCCGCGACAGGGACGACCACGAGCATCGCTGGTGTGAGTAGAAGACTTCTCTACGGGTTTCAAGGCGACTCGCTCCGCTCGCCGCGCGCCCGGCTTGGCGCCGGGCGACGCTCCTGTCTCCGCCCCCCTCCGCCCGGCCGCCGGACGCGCGCGGCGCGAGCTGACGCAGAGAGAACGGCCGGCACGGGGCTGGGGCGGTCGCCTCCGCGGCTTTACGCAGCCACCATGGGGCCAGCCTCGAAGATCATGGCCCCAGATCGGGCTATTGCGGGCAGGCGAGGAGCCAGCCCGATTCGCGGCCAGCGTAAGGGGCCATGATCTCTCGCCCCATGGCAGCTCCGTAAGTTGTTAGGCGGCCCGGGAGGGCCG